>JBIIOU010000071.1:0-9816 GCA_044336815.1 Candidatus Nanopelagicales bacterium
TGAGTTTGACGTCATCTCACTAATTGAGCGGCGGGCAGAGGCCAGTCACGTGTTCTTTTATGTCGATACTTTGGAATATTTGCGCCGCGGTGGCCGAGTTAGCTCGACGCGAGCGATGGTGGGCCAAGCCCTTAAAGTTAAGCCACTTTTACAACTTGTTGATGGGCAGGTACAGCAAGTTGACAAGGTGCGCACGGCATCAAAAGCATTGGCTCGGTTAGCTGATCTCGCGGTTGAAGCAGCAGGTGATGCTGAGGTGGATATCGCTGTTCAGCATTTGTCGGCACCCGAGCGGGCTCAGCAACTTGTTGATATGTTGCAGGAGCGGATACCAGCCGCCACCATCGTGCAGTGCCCGGTAGGTGGAGTTGTTGGTGCACATGTGGGCCCGGGGATGGTTGCTGTAGTCGTAGCGCCGAAAGTTGAATTGCTGTGACCCCATGGTTGTGGGTGCTTGTTGCCGGTGCAGCTGGTTATCTTTTAGGCTCGATTAGTCCTGCGGTTTATGTGGCTCGCGTATTCGGGGTCGACCTCTATGCCTCAGGTTCTGGTAATCCCGGTGCCACCAATGTGGGCCGCACTCTGGGCGCGCGCTGGGGCGTCATTGTCGGTGTAATAGATATTGCCAAAGGCTTTGTGCCAGCGGCTGTGTTCGGGATTTATGTCGGTGAGATTGCCGGTGAAGTTGCCGGATTAGCCGCGGTGCTCGGTCATATCACTTCACCATTCTTGAAAGGCCGCGGTGGCAAGGGGGTTGCCACCACCTTGGGCGCAATCCTTGGGGTGCAGCCATGGCTGGCCATCCCGGTGCTCATTACTTTTGGTATTGGATTGGCGATTTGGCACCGCGTTGGCCTCGGTGCGGCTCTAGCAGCAATCGTTTTGGCACTTAGCGGGGTAGTCGGGTGGGCCGCCGGCTTACTGGATCCATCTGATGCGGTTTTCGCGGTAGTGATGGCCGGGTTGGTGCTGGGCCGGCATATCGGCAATGTCCGCCGAGCGGCCTTGCACTAGCAAACTCGCGTTGTCCACAAAGTGGCTCTGCGGTCAATTTCATCCACAGGTCGGTAATTGACCACTGACTTTTGTCCGGTGACTTCTTAGCGTCGCCGTATGACTTTGCGCACGGTAGTTGCGGGCCGCTTTCACAAGCAGGCGCCCGCGGTAGCAGCAGCAACCAGCGATCGCCTCCACCGAATTGCGAGCCAGTGGACCCCAGCCCCGCCGGCAGAGCTGCCGGCCGATGCTTTTGCCGCCGCCATCGCGGGCCCGGCGCCAAGGGCGAGGGTATTTAACTTAGATCGGCGGGCCTGGCGCGGGCTACTAGTAATCGTGCTCGGTGCCGCACTCATTGCCGGTTGGATGTGGTGGCAGGGCCGGCCGCGGGAAGTGGCACTGGCCCCTGAAGTGATAGCGAGTGGCGCCGCTGTCCCTGGGGCCATGAGTACTCCGGCTGCGGTATCTGGTCAGGTTGTTGTCCATGTCACTGGCGCGGTGAATAACCCAGGATTGGTGGATTTGCCCGCGGGCTCGCGTATTGCTGACGCGATCACCGCTGTCGGTGGCGCTAAAACGGCAAAAGCACTCGGGTCGGTGAATTTGGCTCGCGTCTTGATTGACGGTGAACAGATCGTTGTCGGGGCGCAGGCGGGTGCGGTTACCGGATCACCCATTGACGCTAATGGGGTACTCAACCTAAATAGTGCAACCGAAACCGATTATGAATCCTTGCCCGGCGTTGGCCCGGTGCTGGCGGCTCGAATTATGGCTTGGCGCACGACAAACGGGGTATTTCGAAGTATTGATGAACTTGGTGAAGTAACTGGTATCGGGCCAGCAATCCTCGAACAGATTCGCCCACTGGTCAGGGTTTGATTGATCTGCGCCTGCTGCTCCCAGCAGGGGCGGCATGGCTGGGCGCGGTGGTTGTGGTGGTTTGGGCGAATTCAGTGCCGCAACTTGTCGAACGCCATCAGCACGTACTTCTTGTTCTACTGATCGCCGCTACCTGCTTGTTGCCGACTTGGCTCTTCGCCGCTCGCATTGACCGGCACCGCGCTGACTTGATTCGTACAGGTGCCTTCGGGCTCGCTATTGGAGTAGTGGCGGCGAGTTGGCAGATCCTCTCGCTCACCGCGCAGCCGTTGGCCGGGTGGGTTGATGCGGGTGCGACCGCCACCGTGCACGGCATTGTTATCGGGGATGCGCAGCGGCAAACCTCGCGCGGTCAAGTAATTTGGCAGTCGGCTACTTCGATTCAGATTCGTGTTAACGCCACGCAAATTGAGGCCCGTGGCAAGGTGATTGCCAGTGGGCTGCCAATCATTATCCGTATCCCTGGCATCGATGGCCTGCCGCCGTCTGGCACGCAGATCAAAGTGATTGGGCGACTGGCCGCACCCTGGTTACCCGATACGGCAGCGCAATTAAGTGTTTCGAGTGCCGACCAAATCACAATAATCGGTGGTGCCGGCCCAATTGATCAAGTCGCAACGTCCATGCGCGCTGGATTGCAAGCCAGTGTTGCAAAATCCGGACCCAATGCAGCTGCACTTGTCACCGGTCTGGCCGTAGGTGACGAATCACTGCAGTCCGAAGAACTTGACAATGCCATGCGCAGCTCCGGGCTCTCACATTTGACCGCGGTGTCAGGCGGGAATGTCGCAATTGTTTTAGTGGTAGTCCTCGGTATTGCGCGTTTACTCCGGCTTAGACTGCCGGGCCGCATTGTTTTCGCACTGATTGCTCTGACCTATTTCGTAATTTTGGTGCGCCCGCAACCAAGTGTCTTACGTGCGGCGGTGATGGGCGCGGTGGTGCTCGTTGGCATGTTGGCGGGTGGCAGGCGGGGTGGGCCCGCGGTCTTGTCGACCGCGGTGATCGTGTTAATCGTGATCGCCCCGGGTCTGGCGGTGTCATGGGGCTTTGCGCTCTCGGTGGCAGCTACGGCAGGGCTCATTCTGCTTTCACCGCTGCTTGAGACCTGGCTGGCAAGCCAGCGCTGGTGCGCGCGGCTACCGCCGGCGTTACGGGAGGCGATCGCGATCACCACCGCAGCGCAACTTGCGACGCTGCCGCTGCTGATCGCGATGGGCACGAGCGTTGGCTGGGTGGCGCTGCCGGCGAACTTGCTGGCGATGCCCGCGGTTGCTCCGGTCACAGTCCTAGGGCTGCTCGCCGCATTCGTCTCACTCGTTAGTCCACCGCTGGCAAGTCTCATTGGCCAGTTAGCGGCATGGCCCGCCGGCTGGATCGCGCAAGTCGCCGTTACCTGTAGCTCGCTGCCTTTGGCGAGTTTGCCGTGGCCGAGTGGCTGGATAGGTGCCGCGCTTCTGCTCCCCGCGGCAGTATCCATCATTTATGCGCGCCGGTATTCAAAACGTCGTTGGCCGGGGGGTGTGCCTAAGGGGGTATTGATTGCCGCTGCAGGTGCGGCTATTTGCGTAATTGGCCTGTTCACCTTCGCACCACTTAATCGGCATGGCTGGCCGCCACCTGGCTGGCTGATGGTGGTTTGCGATATTGGGCAAGGGGATGCGCTAGTGCTGCGTGCATCCGCGACAACGTACGTGTTGGTGGATGCCGGGCCAGACCCGATTTCGATCGATCGATGTTTGCGGGATTTAGATGTTATTAATATCTCGGCCATCGTGCTGACCCACCACCACGCTGATCACGTCAACGGCCTGCCCGGAGTACTGGCTGGTCGTTCGGTAGGTGCAGTTTTTACCACGATCGTGCGTGATCCACCAGATGGAGCTGCACTTGTCGATGGTTGGCTCAATGACGTGGGGCTGGAATCACAACCTGTTCAAATCGGCGAGGTGCGCAAGATCGGGGAGCTCTCTTGGCAGGTGCTGTGGCCGGCAAGGTTGATCCAGGCTGGTTCGGTCCCAAATAATTCGAGCGTCACCCTGCTGGTTGAGATTTCCGGAGTTCGAATCCTGCTGCCCGGTGACATCGAACCCGAAGCGCAGGAGGCGATCATGGCCGCGACCTCGAACCTGACGGTTGACGTGGTCAAAGTCCCGCACCATGGCTCGCGTTATCAGCATCCGCGATTCGCAGAATGGACCCATGGGCGTCTCGCGGTAATTAGTGTCGGTAAAGGCAATACTTATGGGCATCCTGCACCCGAAACAATTGCTTCTTGGCAGGAGTTAGGTGCGCTGGTCGGCCGAACCGATGAGCAAGGTGATCTTGCGGTCGTGTCGAGCCCTAGCGGGCAGCTCGGCTTAGTCGCCCGGGGGTAGTGAACGGTGGCAAAGAGGCGGCTCTGGCATGCTGGCTCCCTATGGCGCTCAGTAAGACGGCACCCACGCGGATTAACATCGCGTCGGGTAATGAGCCGATGCTGGTTGATCGGGCAGTTGCCGACACCTTCGCAGCGATTCGTGCCATAGATCCAAGTACCCAACGCGTGGTAATTACCGCCAGTTCTGATGATGGTGGCGCTTTGATTCGCGATGCAATGTCGCCAAATCTATTTGGCGATGCAACCGTGCTGATTGTTACGGGCATCGATTCTTCAAGTGATGAAGTCGACGCGGCATTGCGCGGATTCATCGCGGAGCCGGCGGAGCATGCTTGGTTGATCGTCACCCACCCCGGCGGAGTCAAAGGCAAGAATCTTTTGGACGCCCTGCGGTCAGCCGGTGGCACCGAGATTGATTGCAAGGCGTTGAAGAAGGGCAAAGCCACCATTGAGTTCTTAAACCGTGAAGTAAAGCTACAAAAGCGCTCGATGACGCCTGATGCGATTACGGCTCTCTACGACGCCATCGGCCACGACTTACGGTTGTTGGTTGGCGCGATATCGCAACTTTGCAGTGATGTTGAACATGATCCGATTTCAATAGATGATGTTAACTCCTATTTCATCGGGGTAGCTGAGGTTGCCGGCTACACGATCTCCGATGCGGTCTGGGACAAGCGTTCGGTTGAGGCCCTCCGATCCTTGCGGTGGGCGATGGAGGCGTCGGACAACGTCGGAGTGCCGACGGTGCTGGCGATGGCAAGTGGGCTGCGCACCTTGGTCGGTGTTGGAGGCATGGCAGGTGCGTCGGATTTAGATGTAGCCAAGACCATAGGAGTGCCGCCATGGAAGGTAAAGACGTTACGTCAGCAGTGGGCCAAGTGGAGTGGTGACCAGCGGCGCTTGGCAGCGGCCGCCGTTGCACTCGCCGATGCCGACGGCGCCGTCAAGGGCGGAGTCAAAATTGGCTCGAGTTTGGATGCCGAACAGAAATTGCTAGCACTTGAAAGGCTCGTTATCACCACTTCAGCGGGGACCCGAACGCTGAACTGAGGGAGTCGGTGGTTAGCACCTCACTCGGCTTACCTACGGCGTGCACGCGCCCTGCACTCATGAGAATCACCCAATCTAACGGCTGATAATTGTGCGGTAACGAGTTCGACGATCAAAGCATGAAAAGATTCGGGTACTTGCACTCTGACAATAAGTACAACTGGCGGTAAGAATTTCCGGCCAACGGTAACTACGCGAGTATTTGAACTTACGCGCTAGGTGCAGGTGCTCCGGGGCTTGCGTTAAAGCCGGATGTTGCTAGACCTCCGTGGATGAAATTCAAGACTGCCTGGATTTCATTCACGGGGTCGCAGCCGGTTGTCTCAATAAGGTCTATGGATGCTTGAACCGTTCCCCAAATATAGTGCGCCAGCTGCGTTGGGTTGGGGCTGCCAAGGCCCGATAGTGCAGTCATCAGTGGGCTGATCAAATCAGCGTGCATTGCACCCACCTGTGCCCGGCGCGCCGGTGGAAGTTCGATGGAGGCCGCTGATTTAAGTAGGGAGTGCTGGCCGTCGGCTACGTAAGTCAGGACCGAAGTTACCCAAGCGTCCACCAGCGACTTTGGATCTTCGATACCGGTGGTGGCGGTCCGCAAGGTGATGGCCCACGAATCGAGTTCGTCGACGATCACGTCGGCAATGAGATCCGCGGCGCTGCTGTAGTACTCGTAGACTGCCGACCTCGAGAGCCCTACCTGGGTCGCGACTTCGGCGACTGTGAAAGATTTGCCGCTTCTGATCAGTTCAGTGGCAGCAACTAGGAGATCAGCTCGACGAAGTTCACGGTGTTCAATGACCGTGGGAGCATTGATCTTAGGCATGTGCCTGCCGGTCGAGCTAGAGCGAGTCGACGCGCTTGGCGATTGACGACTTGCGGTTGGCCGCCTGGTTGGCGTGGATGACGCCCTTGCTGGCTGCTTTGTCGAGGGCCCTGTTGGCATCACGGGCAAGCTCTTTGGCCTCGGTGCTCTTGCCGGCTGCTGCTGCCTCGCGGAACTTGCGCACGGCCGTCTTGACGGAGGACTTAACGGCCTTATTGCGCTCACGGGCCTTCTCATTGGTCCGATTACGCTTGATCTGCGACTTGATGTTCGCCACGGGACAACTTTCTATTCTGGGGTCTGGGACGGTACTTGAGCCCTCACGGATGCGGGCGCCGCCCAAGGCTACCCGTAGGCTGGGCGTTACCCCAAATCGGATCCCTGCTAGAACTCAGGCCCACCCGCCAGATCTTCCCACCCGATCTACCCAAAGGACCCCAAGTGCCCCTCCCGCAGCCCGGTGCCACCGACCCCGCGGTTATCCGGAATTTCTGCATCATCGCCCATATTGACCATGGCAAGTCCACCCTGGCTGACCGCATGCTCCAGGCCACCGGGGTGGTCGATGCCCGCTCGATGCGGGCCCAGTACCTCGACCGGATGGATATCGAGCGGGAGCGGGGCATCACCATTAAGTCGCAGGCGGTCCGGCTGCCCTACCGGGGGCTGGGTGGTGGCGACTATGTCTTGAACCTGATCGATACCCCAGGGCATGTCGATTTCACCTATGAAGTTTCCCGGTCGCTGGCCGCGTGCGAGGGGGCAGTTTTAGTTGTTGACGCCGCGCAGGGCATTGAGGCCCAGACATTGGCGAACCTCTACCTAGCCCTTGAAAATGATTTGACGATTGTGCCGGTGCTTAACAAAATTGATCTGCCAGCCGCTCAACCGGAAAAATACGCCGCTGAACTTGCGCGCATCATTGGCTGTGATCCTGATGACGTAATGCGAATCTCAGCCAAAACCGGCGAGGGCGTACCCGAGTTACTCGAGCGCATTGTCCGAGATATCCCGGCCCCCAAGGGTGACGCAGATGCGCCCGCCCGCGCGCTAATCTTCGATTCGATTTACGACACCTACCGCGGTGTTGTCACTTATGTCCGGGTGATTGACGGACGCATTGCGACGCGGGATCGCGTCAAAATGATGATGACCGGTGAAGTTCATGAACTACTTGAAGTGGGTGTTATTTCACCTGAACCGGTGCCGGGCAAAGGCATTGGAGTTGGCGAGGTTGGCTACCTGATCACGGGAGTAAAGGATGTTCGCCAATCACGTGTCGGCGACACCGTCACGACTGCGCAGCATGGTGCGACACAGGCGCTCGGTGGTTACCGTGATCCAAAACCAATGGTTTTCTCCGGGCTCTACCCGATCGACGGCTCTGACTATCCAGAATTGCGTGATGCACTCGACAAGCTGAAGCTGAATGACGCGGCTTTGGTCTACGAACCCGAGACTTCCCTTGCGCTCGGGTTCGGGTTTCGCTGTGGTTTCCTGGGATTACTACATATGGAGATCGTGCGTGAACGCCTTGAGCGTGAAGCAAATCTGGACTTGATCTCGACGGCGCCCAACGTGGTTTATCGGGTGCTAAATGATGAAGGTGTTGAGTTGGTGGTCACTAATCCGAGTGAGTTCCCGACCCAAAAAGTCGACAAGATTTTCGAGCCGGTTGTTAGGGGTACCGTAATTCTGCCAAGTGAGTTCGTCGGCACTGTTATGGAACTTTGCCAACATCGACGGGGACTCATGCTCGGTATGGACTATCTATCCGAGGACAGAGTTGAGTTGCGCTATACCCTCCCGCTCGCGGAGATCGTCTTCGACTTCTTCGATCAGTTGAAGTCGCGTACCCGGGGCTATGCCTCACTCGACTATGAGCTGACTGGTGAACAAGAAGCGGATCTAGTCAAAGTCGATATTTTGCTGCACGGTGACGCTGTCGATGCGTTCAGTGCCATCGTGCACCGCGATAAGGCCATGGCATACGGGGTAATGATGACCGGCAAGCTCAAGGAGTTGATCCCACGTCAGCAATTTGAGGTGCCAATTCAGGCGGCAATTGGCTCACGCGTGATCACTCGCGAGACTATCCGTGCAATCAGAAAAGACGTATTAGCGAAATGTTATGGCGGTGACATCACCCGTAAACGCAAGTTGCTGGAAAAGCAGAAGGAAGGCAAGAAGCGCATGAAGATGGTGGGTCGGGTTGAAGTGCCACAGGAGGCTTTCATCGCCGCGCTTTCCACCTCGGACACCACGTCAAAGAAATAGGTCAAGGTGCGGCCCTTCTCGGTCTACGTTCATGTGCCTTTTTGCGCGACTAGATGTGGCTATTGTGATTTCAACACTTACACGGCTACTGATTTAGGTAATCAGGTTCAGCGCGACACTTTCGATCAGGTGTTGATCTCTGAAATACAACTTGCGGCTCACGAAATGGGCTCAGACCGGCGCCCGGTAGAAACCGTGTTCCTCGGCGGTGGCACGCCAACGCTGCTCAGCGGCAGGGCGCTCGTGGCGATACTCGCAGCGATCGAGCAAAAGTTTGGATTCGCCCCGAATGCGGAAATAACAACTGAGGCAAACCCTGACAGTGTCGATCAGGCCAAGCTTGATCAACTGCGAGCTGGGGGCTTTACCCGCATCTCATTCGGGGTGCAAAGTGCATCGCCGTCAGTACTCAAAACACTAGACCGCACACATACCGCAGGTGCAGCCGCTGCCGCGATTGAAATGGCACGGGCCGCTGGGTTCGAGCACATCAGTGCAGATCTCATCATTGCGACGCCGGGTGAAACCGACCAAGACTTGCGGGATTCGGTTGATTTAGTAACCGACGCAGGGGTTGACCATGTTTCGGCATACACGTTAATTGTTGAGCCGAATACGCCGCTGGCGCGCCAGGTTGCTGCTGGAACAGTTGCGAGGCCCGATGAAGATGATGCGGCCCACCGGTACGAATTAGTCGATCACCTGCTAACCGAGCGTGGGTTCACTTGGTATGAAGTGTCTAACTGGGCGCAGCCGGGTGGGCAATGCCAACACAATCTGCATTACTGGGTTAATGATGATTGGTTGGGCATCGGCCCGGGTGCCCATAGCCACCTTGCTGGTGCGCGTTGGTGGAACGTAAAGCATCCGCGTTCGTACTCGCAGAAATTGACCGCCGGTGAGTTACCTATTGACCAGCGTGAGGTATTGACACCTCCGCAAATCCGGATGGAGCAGGTCATGCTGGGGTTGCGAACCGCCTCGGGCCTGGACCTAGCAGCTGTCGATGGCCTCGATGATCAGGTCATTGCCAAACTCGCAAGTGATGGCTTGTTGGACGAAGCCGCGCTGGCCGGTGGCCGGCTAGTAGTCTCGACGCGGGGTCGACTTTTTGCCGATGCAATCGTGCGCGATCTCCTGGGCTGAACGTGAATGCGCACGTTATTGTCGTGAAAAGTAGCTAATCGGTCGGTTACACGACAAAAACGTGCGCACTCAGAGCTATGGGCTAAAGACAGGTGGTGTCCTGCGGTAACCGCTGGCAAAAAGTGGTGACGTAATGATCATGTCGGCGGTAGTCCGGTTACTTGCAATAGCGATATTCCACAGTGTGGCGATACGTAACAGTGCCTTAACGTCCGGGTCGTGCGGTTGCTGTTCAAGGGGATCCCAGAAGAAGACCAAGAGA
>JBIIOU010000253.1:0-2534 GCA_044336815.1 Candidatus Nanopelagicales bacterium
ATCCAGCGCAGTGGCTACTACCCCGATTTGGTCGCAGATGCTCTAGATACGGCATTAGCGGGGGAGCTACTGAAGTCTTATCTGGTGCACCACGAAGCCACATTTGACCATGACGAGTTGAGGCGCCACGTTACTGTGCTGGCTCTAACGCCAACACGATTAATAGTCGGCCACACTGACGAGCATGGCATTGACGAGATCAACCCAATGCCATTCGCTACCGCTTCAACCGAAGCGGTTCGCCTTGAGCGGGTGGACTCGGTTGTTGTCACCCGAGTGGTAAGCGAGCCGGCCAAGTATCAACCCGGCGGAGCTACTTCGGAGGTGGTTTTAACCATCGGTTGGGGTGCCGTCAGTCGAATCGATTTAGAGCCAGCTAGTTGTGGGGATCCGCAGTGCGATGCTGAGCACGGATACACCGGAACATCGAGTAATGATGACCTTTCAGTGCGGGTTTCGGAAGTTGCCGACGGTGCCGATGTCGTAGCCCAAGCACTAGCGTTCGCCGCAGCCCTGTCCCAGGCGACCGCGGCACGGCTGCGTTAGTACTTGCCGACCACTAAGTCGGGATTGGCCCCGACGAGTTTGGCCGAAGTCGGATCATCCGCTGCTGCCAGCGTTGGCGTCCCTGGCTATACGGATGTTCTTAATCTCGGTGATTTGCAACATGTGGTGATTTGCCTAATAGATGGCTTGGGCTGGCGAGCACTTCAAGAATTCGGTGCCCATGCACCCGCACTGATTGCGCTAGGGGGTAGCCCACTACATACCGTGTTTCCGACAACAACCCCAACGGCGCTGGGCTCCCTAGGTACCGGGCAGTTACCCGGAGCCCACGGGCTGGTCGGCGCAACATTTTTTTTACCCGAGACTCGTGAGTTGTTGGCCCCACTGCGTTGGAAGAAGGATCCACTACCTGTAATGGTGCAGCCAGAAACCACCGTTTTCGAGCGGGTGGCGCGCCACGGGGTGCGGATGACATCGGTGGCACCAGCCAAATACGAATTTTCCGGACTGACGGCAGCAGCCTTGCGGGGCGGGATTTATCAAGTCGCCGAAGACACGGCGCAGCGCGTGGCCGCGGTGCAAGCTGCGGTCCGCGGGGCGGAGAAATCATTTACCTATGTCTATTGGTTTGAACTTGACCGGATCGGTCACAAAAGTGGGGTTGGCAGCGCGCCTTGGCTGGCGGGGCTTGGCCGAGTCAATACCCTGGTGGACCTTTTGTCTCAGCAATTGCCACCCGATTCGGCAATGATTGTCACTTCCGACCACGGTATGGTCAATTGCGAATCCGCTGGGCATGTCTCTATAGAACGCCATCAGGAACTAAATTCGGATGTTGTCTTAATCGCAGGGGAGCCGCGGGCCAGGCACCTTTATGTGCGCCCTGGTTGCGCTGAAGCGGTCGCGACCAGGTGGTCGCAGTACTTGGGAGCGAGGGCGCAGATATTCACCAAAGAGCAGATAATTGAATCCGGGTGGTACGGACCAACTGACCCAGAGATTGCAGAACGAATCGGCGATGTGGTCGCGGTTGCTGAAGGCACCACGATGTTGACCAGTGTGGTAGACGTGAAGTCGTCGGCCCTCCTTGGCCAGCATGGCGCTTTCACCGCGGATGAACTTGAGATCCCCGGGCTCATAGTTCGGACGTGAGGAAAGATTGGCGACCCCGATATGGCACCATGACGCCGTGGCCGAACTTATCTTCTTCGCGGGCACGATGGACTGTGGTAAATCAACCCTGGCGCTGCAGACCGACCATAATCATTCGTCGCGGGGCAGATCCGGCTTGGTGTTCACGCGACTTGATCGCGCTGGTGAGTCGGTCTTATCAAGTCGGCTCGGGTTGAGTGTCAGTGCCGTAGAAGTTACCGAATTACTTGATCTCCGTCAGCATGTTGTTGAGGCCCTGTCACATGGTGAGCGAATTGATTATCTTATTTGCGATGAGGCCCAGTTCTATACCGAGCTACAAGTTGAGCAACTTGCGACAATCGTTGATGAACTCAATATTGACGTGTACGCCTTCGGTATCATGACCGACTTTCGGACCCGATTATTTCCTGGTTCTGCTCGGCTGGTCGAATTGAGCGATCGGGTGCAAGTTTTGCAGGTTGAAGCATTGTGTTGGTGCGGTGCGCGGGCAATTCACAATGCGCGAACCGTAGATGGCGTCGTGGTTGTCGAAGGCAGCCAAGTTATGGTCGGTGACGTGGGCGATGGCGCAACTGCGCGCGATGATATTCCTGTCGTCTCCTACGAAGTGCTCTGCCGGAGGCACTACCGAGCGCGAAAAACCGCACTAACTGCCGGGGCTGAACATATGTCACGTGATCCGCTACCTTTTGCGGAATAGCACCCGAATGCTGTAGACCGAGGGCTTAACATATGCCGATTAACTTTAAATGTCGTCCCCGCGGGTGGCTCCAAAAAGGATCTCGTCCCAACTCGGCACGCTAGCGCGCTTACCCTTGACTTTAGGCTTTGGAACAGGCTTGGCTGCTGGCCGATCTTGCGCCTTTTCGGTT
>JBIIOU010000068.1:0-10065 GCA_044336815.1 Candidatus Nanopelagicales bacterium
AAAATCGCCCGTTAAGATGGCCACCGAGTTACCCCAGCGTGCATTAGCCGTTTCAGCACCTCGGCGCACCTCGGCTTCGTCCATCACGTCATCGTGATACAGCGTCGCCACATGGGTGAGTTCGACAGCAACCGCAGCGGCGATAACCGCTTCGGCCGCCGGATCACCGAAATGAGCTGAAAGCAGGACTAGCAAAGGTCGAAAGCGTTTACCTCCAGCATCAACTAGGTGCCTTGAGGCTGCCGTGACAAACGGGTACTCACTTCGAACCGCTTGACCCAGCGCCAATTCAACCCGAGCCAACCCCTGTGCAAGGTCAATTTCGAGGGTCGGGTCAGGAGAAAAGCCGTCCAGGGTGGGTAGCAGCATGAGGCAAAGGTACTACCGAATGAACAGGCCAGCATTGCTGACCAATTCGAGGACAGGTTGGGGCAAAACACCCAGTACCAGTGTGACGGTTGCTCCGGCTGCAAGTGCAATGGTCGTGAAAGCCGACGGCACCACCACCGAGGCGGTCTGTGGGCCGGGCTCAGTGAAGAACATCACCACGATCACCCGAACATAGAAGAATGCAGCTATTAGTGAGGCCACCACAGCAACAATGACCAGCCAGGTATCGCCACTGGCGATGGCAGCCGCGAACACGCTGAACTTTCCGATAAACCCACTTGTCAGTGGGATGCCGGCAAGACCGAGCATGAACAACGCGAAAACACCGCCGACCAGCGGCGATCTGCGCCCCAACCCGGCCCATTTTGACAAGTTGGTCGCCTCGCCTGATTCATCGCGAACCAAGGAAATCACCGCGAAGGCACCGATCGTGGTAAAACCGTATGAGATCAAATAGAACATGGAACCGGCTAGACCTGCTGGGCTTGCCGCGATTACACCCACCAAAATGAAACCGGCCTGCGCAATAGATGAGTACGCGAGCATGCGCTTGATGTCGCTTTGGCTGATGGCGATAATCGACCCGACCAACATCGTCAAGATGGCGATGATCCACATCATCGGCACCCAGTCCCAGCGCATCCCACCAAATGCGACGTAGAGCACACGCATTAGTGCACCGAAAGCCGCGATCTTGACAGTGGCCGCCATGAACCCGGTAACGGCAGTCGGGGCACCTTGATAAACGTCTGGGGTCCACTGGTGAAATGGCACCGCGCCGACCTTGAAGAGCAGCCCCACCAAGATCAAAGCCATGCCAATCAGGGCCAATGAGGTCTGCCCGGGCTTGGCGGTCAAAACACTCGCAATTACCTGTAACTGCGTTGATGCCGCGTACCCGTAAACCAGCGCTACCCCATAAATAAAGAAAGCGGAAGAAAAGGCACCCAGTAAGAAGTACTTGAGTGCCGCCTCCTGGGAGAGCAATCGTCGCCGGCGAGCCATGCCGGCGAGCAGATACAGCGGAAGAGACATTACTTCGAGGGCCACGAACATCAGCAATAGGTCATTAGCTGAGACAAACAAAACCATGCCCGAAACCGCGAACAAGAACAGTGGCCACACTTCGGTCTGCAGGTACCCGCGCGCCGTGAACTGTTTTTCATCCTCAGAACCAGGAAGTGAAGACGCGCGCGCAGCGAAAACATCACCACTTGGATCAAGTGATCGCTCAGCCATCAGCAGCGCGCCTAAGATCGCGAGCACCAATATCGCGCCCTGCATCAAAAGCGCTGGACCATCGATAGCGATTGCACCCTCAGCAGTCACTACCCGAACACCGGTGATGGTACATAACCACACGAGCGCCGCGATCAGGGCACCGAAGACAACAAATAGTTGAATAAAGCGGCGAGGCCCCCTCGGCAGTAATGCCTCCACGAGAACCGAAACCACGCCCGCTCCCAACAAGATCAGAAGCGGTGCGATTGCGTTGTAATCAACGATTGGGAGGGTGAACGGTACCTCAACCGTCGCTGCGGCTATGGAATTCACTCGCCGCTCCCTTCACTTGAGATGGTGGGGCTCGGGTCGGTAGCGCCAATCGTCGTCATGACTCGATCCACCGCCGGGTTTATGACATTTAATATCGGAGCCGGGAAAAGCCCGAGCACTAATGTCAAAACCACAATCGGCATTAGCGCAATAACTTCACGGCCACCTAGGTCTTTCATGCCAACTAGTTTTGGAGCCAGCGGTCCGGTCATTGATTTCTGATATAGCCGCAGTACATAAGCAGCTGTGATGACAATGCCCAAAGTGGCAATTCCGCCGACAAAAAGGTAACGCTGGAAGGCGCCGAGCAGCACCATGAATTCACCCACGAAAGACACCATCCCTGGCAGCGCCAGTGACGACAACGCGGCAAACATGAAGAACCCAGCAAGTACCGGCGCGGCCTTATTCACCCCACCGAAATCTGAAATCAGGCTCGATCCATTGGCGCGCTGCATCAAGAATCCGGCGGTTAAGAACAGTGCCGCCGTCGATAATCCATGCGCAACCATGTAAACGACCGAGCCACTTTGGCCAATAGTTGTGAATACAAAAATACCCAGTGCAATGAATCCGAAGTGCGACATAGAAGAGTAAGCGAACAACCGCTTCATATCATTTTGGTTTAGAGCCACATAAGCGCCATAGAAGATGCCGACAAGTGCCATACCAATGACAACGGGTGCATAAAACTCGCTCGCGGCCGGGAAGATCGGCAGGCAGTACCGGATCATGCCAAAGGTTCCGACTTTGTCGAGCACCCCGATAAGCAATACCGCGGTTCCCGGCTTTGAGGCACTCGCCGCATCGGGCAACCATGTGTGAAAAGGCCAAAGCGGTGCTTTGATTGCGAAGGCGAAGAAGAACCCGAGGAAAAGTAATTTCTCGGCCATTGGGTCCATCTCCAGCCCCACTAGCGAAAGATAATCAAAAGTACCTTGGCCGGTAACCTGGGCCGAAACCACATAAAGCCCGACCATCGAGGCCAACATGAACAGCCCCCCGAGCAGGCTGTAGAGGAGGAATTTTACTGCTGCGTAGGACCGCTGCGGGCCGCCGTAACGGCCGATCATGAAGTACACCGGGATTAGAATCGCTTCAAATAAGACAAAGAACATGAAGACGTCGGTGGCGGCGAACACCCCGATCATCAATGTTTCCATCGCCAAAATCAATGCGAAGTAGCCCTTAACCGAACCGCCGCTGGTGGCATCAACATCCCGCCACCCCGCAATAACCACAATCGGCACCAAAGTCGTAGCTAATGCGATCAGCACTAGCCCTATGCCGTCAACACCAACCGAATAGGAAATACCAAACGCGGGTATCCATGCGTAAGACTCTACGAACTGAAATGGCTCACTGGAGGCACCATTGAATTGCAGCGCCATGACTATGGTCAATGCCAAAGTGACTAATGAAATTGCCAATGCCAATTGCTTCGCAAGAGTCGGTCGTGACTTAGGTAGTAAAACCACGAGGACGCTGCCGATGAGGGGTACGACCGCGAGGATCGTCAGCCAAGGGGTCATGACAGCCTCACCAAGACGAGAGCGGCGACAATTAAGACAGCGCCGCCCAACATTGAAAGTGCATAGGAGCGAGCAAAACCTGATTGGGTGCGACGCAACCGGCCCGAGGCACCACCAACGAATGCGGCGCTCCCGTTTACAAAGCCGTCAATCCAGGAGGAGTCGAACCAAGTAAGCCAACGCGCAAGTGCGAAGGATGGGCGTACCACGACCACTTCATTGACCAAATCACCATAAAGATCACGTCGGGCCGCTCGGGTTAACCAATTACCCGACGGGGCGTCGACCGGCACCGGCTTCGCTCCGTACTGACGCCAACCAAGGTAAGCGCCGATCAAGACGACAACCAAAGTGATGGCCATCAACGTGGTGGATGACAACGGGGTGGGATTACTCGAGAATCCAACAACTGGCTCGAGCCAGGTTTCTATATTTCCCCAGAACAGCAACGCCATACCCAAGAAGGTGGAGCCGATTGCCAAGATGATCAAGGGGATAGTCATGACAGCGGGTGACTCATGCGGGTGCACGTCATCCTCCCACCGCGCCTTGCCGAAGAAGGTCATAGCGATCATGCGAGTCATGTAGAACCCAGTTATGCCGGCTCCCAAAATCGCTGCAGCACCAATGACCCAGCTGCGTTCGAAGGCAGCATGGATAATTTCATCCTTAGACCAGAATCCAGAGAACGGCGGGATGCCCATAATCGCTAGATACCCGGCCATGAATGTCACGAAGGTGATGATCATTAACCCGCGCAACGCCCCGTATCGGCGCATATTCACGTTGTCCTTCATGCCGTGCATTACCGAGCCGGCGCCGAGGAACAACCCGGCTTTGAAAACGCCGTGAGTCAAAAGGTGGAAGATGGCGAATACATAACCGATTGGACCGAGTCCAGCCGCGAAGATCATGTAGCCAATTTGACTCATCGTCGACCCCGCCAGTGACTTCTTTATGTCGTCCTTGGCAGAACCGATGATGGCTCCCATGAAGATCGTGATCAGCCCGATAAGAACAACCGCGGCCGCGGCCCAGACTGCTCGATCGAATACCGCATTGCTACGAACGATGAGATACACCCCGGCGGTGACCATAGTCGCTGCGTGAATTAGCGCAGATACCGGTGTCGGGCCTTCCATCGCATCTAGGAGCCATGCTTGCAGCGGGAACTGCGCTGATTTACCGCAGGCCGCCAAGAGTAGGAGAAGCCCGATCGCCGTAAGGGTGCCTTCATTGGCTTCGCCGGCCTGGCTAAACACATCACCGAAGGAAACCGAACCAAAAGTCACGAACATGACCATGATCGCCAGGCTCAGACCTACGTCACCAACGCGGTTGATGATGAAAGCTTTCTTAGCCGCAGCCGCAGCAGTAGGTTTGATTTGCCAGAACCCGATCAACAGGTAGCTAGCCAATCCCACTCCCTCCCAGCCGACATAAAGCAGGAGGTAGTTGTTAGCAAGAACCAGCAACAGCATTGCCGCAACGAATAAGTTCAGGTAGCCGAAGAACTTCCGCTTATCGGCATCGTGAGACATGTAGCCAATGGAATAGATATGGATCAGTGAACCAACAATGGTTATTAGCAGGACGAAGACCATCGAAAGTTGATCAAGCTGGAATGCCATATCGGCTTGGAACCCATCGGCGAAAACCCAAGTGAATAGGCTCTGCCCGACCGAGCGCTCCTCTGCTGGGTGCCCCATCATCGCAACCAGCATCAACACAGCGAGCACCGCGGATCCGACCACGGTTAGCACTCCGAGGTACGGGCCCCACGAGTTGGTACGACGGCCTCCCAGCAGTAGAACAGCCGCCCCAAAAAGTGGCAAGGCAATAAGCAGCCAGATCAGGGAGAGCACGCCCTCTGCGGGCATGAGCTCTATCACGGTCATTTCCTTTTCTTCGGTTACTGACGGATATGGCTAATACTTGAGCAAATTTGGTTCATCAATTGACGCCGAGCGTCTACTTCTAAAAATCGTCACGATGATTGCGAGGCCAACTACAACTTCTGCGGCGGCCACCACCATGACGAAGAATGCGGCCACCTGACCATCTAGGTTTCCGTTCATTCGGGCAAATGCAACAAATGCGAGGTTCGCTGCGTTGAGCATCAGTTCGACACTCATGAAAACGATGATCGCGTTGCGGCGGACTAACACCCCGATCGCGCCGAGGCTAAAGAGGATTGCCGACAAGATTATGTAATTCGCCGGATTCATTTCGCCCCCCCGCCCAGGCTTTCGATCTGTTCGACTTCGTGGTGGTCTACGGGACGCACATCACCTCGGGCGACAAGTGGCCCCGGGATACTTTGCGCACTTGGGGAGCCATCGGGGAGTAATGCCGGTGTATCAACCGCATTGTGGCGCGCATAGGTGCCAGAACTCGGCAGGTTACCGGGGTGCCCGGCACCAATGAATCGAGCCTTTGATAATTCTTCTTGGCTTGCGCGCGGAAGCCAGCGCTCACGATGAGCTAACACCATCGCGCCCAGGGCGGCGGTAATTAGCAGCGCTGAAGTGACCTCAAAGGCCACAAGGTAATCGGTGAAAAGTAGGCGCGCGATGCCTTGAACATTGCCCCCGTCAACGCCATTTGCCTCATCCAGCCCCACCGGCACGACATCGGTCAAGCCCGCACCGATGCCGGCCACCAGCAAGAGTGCCAGGCCCACAGCAAGCACAATGGCAACCAGGCGCTGACCTTTTAGGGTTTCGATCAGCGAGTCGGACGAATCCACTCCAACCACCATTAAGACGAAGAGGAAGAGCATCATCACCGCACCGGTATACACAACCACCTGAACCATGCCGAGGAATGGCGCAGAGTTGGCAACGTATAAAACCGCGAGATTGATCATTGTCAATGCCACCCATAGCGCACTGTGCACTGCTTTTCGCGAAAGGATTAACCCAAGTGCCCCAAGCACGGCTAAACCGCCGCTGAACCAAAAGACAATTTCTTCGCCTAGATTGACTTCGGTCATGGCGCCACTGCTGCTGTGTCAGATTCGGTGACCTGCTCAGGAACCGAACCGGTGACCCTGTTTGCGTAGTAGTCAGTGTCGGTGGTGCCGGGAACCATCGGGTGCGGTGGTGCAAGCATTCCCGGTAGTAGTGGCGTCAACAGATCCTGCTTCTCATAAATGAGGTCAGCGCGATTGTTATCCGCCAACTCAAACTCATTGGTCATGGTAAGCGCACGTGTCGGGCAAGCTTCGATGCAAAGCCCGCAAAAAATGCAGCGCAGGTAGTTAATTTGGTAAACGCGACCGTAGCGCTCCCCTGGGGAGTGACGGTCACCTTCTTGGTTATCCGCCCCTTGTACGAAAATCGCATCTGCCGGGCATGCCCAGGCGCATAGTTCGCAACCGATGCACTTTTCTAAGCCGTCAGCCCAGCGATTGAGTTGATGTCTGCCGTGGTAGCGCGGCTTCGGCGGGAACTTCGCAGCCTGCTCTGGATACTGCTCGGTTACCACCTTTTTGAACATGGTGGCAAATGTGACTCCAAAGCCACGAACCACCTGTGGAAGTTCAGCCATCGATGGCCTCCTGTTGAACTACTGGGATGTTTGATCGACGCGTTGTGAGAACGGCCTGCTGCCCGGGCATCGGTGGGACGGGGAAGCCACCAGCCATGGGCTCATAGGGTCGGCTCTCGATCTCCTCGCGAATGAACTTGCGGGACGCCTCGCGGCGATCTAGAGCACCTTGCGCAAACCAAGACCCAACCAAGAGCACGGCAATTACGATTGCACCGCCAATCAGCAATTGGCGATTGCTGAACTCGATGTCATTACGCAACACCCGTGCAGCAGCGACGATCATGATCCACACGATGGAAGCTGGGATTAAGACTTTCCAGCCGAATTTCATGAACTGGTCGTAGCGAAGGCGCGGAAGAGTAGCGCGAAGCCAAATGAACACGAAAATGAATATCTGAACCTTGATCAACCACCAAAGCAGCGGCCACCAACCAGTATTGGCCGACTCCCAAAGTGAAATGGGCCACGGCGCCAACCAGCCGCCTAAGAACAAAGTTGTTGCAAGTGCGGAAACCGTGACCATGTTGATGTACTCGGCCAAGAAGAACATCGCAAACTTCAGTGAGGAGTACTCGGTGTGGAAGCCACCGACCAACTCACCTTCGGCTTCGGGGAGATCAAACGGTGCCCGGTTGGTCTCTCCAACCATTGAAGTTACGTAAATCAGGAAGGACGGTAGCAATATCACCGCAAACCAAATCGGCTCTTGGGCGGTGATGATTTCAGATGTTGACATTGACCCCGCGTACAAGAAAACCGCCACGAATGACATTGCCATGGCAATTTCGTAGGAAATCATTTGGGCACTTGAGCGCAATCCACCAAGGAGCGGGTAGGTGGAGCCAGACGACCAACCGGCCAGCACAATCCCGTAGATACCGATGGAAGCAATAGCCAGTACATAGAGCACCGAAACCGGGAAGTCCGTAAGTTGAAGTGGTGTCTCGACCCCGAAAATTGACACCATTGGTCCAAATGGGATTACCGCAAATGCCAAGAATGCTGCTGTCGCTGAAACCACGGGGGCAATCCAGTAGACACCCACATGGGCAGCTTTCGGAATAATTTCTTCCTTTAACGCGAGTTTAAAACCGTCCATCAAAGACTGCAGCAGGCCAAATGGGCCAACGCGGTTTGGTCCAATGCGGTTCTGCATGCGAGATACCACTCGCCGCTCCCACCAGATGGTGAACAAGGTAAGCAGTACCAGCATGACGAATATTGCGAGCGCCTTTAGCAGCACCAACCACCAAGGATCAATACCAAAGACCCCGAACTGCGATCCGGTCATGCCGCACCTCCGATGGTCACGGGCTGGCCAGATCTCACACCGAGATCAAGGTAGAGAGCACAACCTGGGGAATTCAGGGGCAAACACACAACACCATCGAGAACGTCGCCAACCAGCAGCGGCAAAGTGACCGAGCCAAGCGGACCGGTAACCGTGACATTTTCAGGTGCCCCTAATCCAGCGACCGTGGCCGCAGAGCAGGTAGCGGCAACCGCATGCGCAGTAGCTGCTAGGTACGGCTCCCCCTCCTGCATAACTCCGTTGTCAATCAGTGCCCGCCAGGTGCTAACCAAATATGCCGCGTCAACAACTTCGCCGGCCTTGGTATTTGGTTCTTCAGCTCGCGCTCCTGCCCAAGCTCCAAGAGAACCTAACTCCTGGCGGATGCCGGCTACGTCGCTGGAGCCGATTGGCACATTCATGGCACGTGCCAACATACCCAGAACAATCGCATCAGACATCACGAGAGCGTCTTTGAAAGTTTGCGCGAAGGGACGCGGGCGGCCTTCCCAGTTCATGAAGGTTCCGGATTTCTCGGTTACTACGGCAACCGGGAAAACCACGTCGGCAAGTTCAGTAATAGCAGAGTGATGGTTCTCGAGCGAAACCACAAAAGCGGCGGCTTCGATGGCAGCCCGGCCAAGTACTTGGTCCGGCAGGTCAGCCAGTTCAACTCCGCCAGTAATTAGCGCGCCGATGTCGCCACCGGCGACCGCGCGCAATAAGGACTCCCCGGTTAACCCGGTGGTTTCCGGCAGTGACTCCACTCCCCAACACGCAGCAACTGCACCACGCGCCTGAACATCTGACAGTGGCCGACCACCTGGCAATAAGCCTGCGAGAGCGCCCGCGTCAAGTGCTCCTCGCTCCCCGGCCCTTCGCGGCACCCAAGCGATGGAAGCACCGGTGGATCGGGCTAGTTCAAGTACTGCGGTTGCACCGCCCTCAATGCCCGCGATGCGCTCACCAACCATGATGACCGCACCGGGTGTGCTCAGTTCAGCGCGGACCTTGGCGGGCAGGTTTGCTAGCACCGATGGTTCGGCTCCCGGCTTAGCCGGAATTAGAGTTCCTGCCAATTTACTTAATCCGCGCGTAACCGCCGCACCGACCGAGTAGACCCTTGTGCTCCCACCGCGTGCCGCTTTGCGCAACCGCAAGAACACAATCGGCGACTCGTCTTCTGGTTCAAAAGCTATGAGAAGAACCGCTTGGGCCTTTTCGAGTGATTCGTAGGTTGTGCGCACCGCGGTACCGGCTACCGAGGAACGTAAGAACTGTGCTTCTTCATCCGATGACTCGCGTACCCGGAAATCAATATTGTCGGACTGCAGAACGGCTCGGGCGAACCGCGCATACGCGTAGGCATCTTCAACGGTTGCACGACCGCCAACGAGCACCCCATGGCTTGTTGCTGCTGCTAGGCCACGTGCGGCGAAATCCAGAGCCTCAGGCCACGACGCCGCACGTAACTGCCCGTTTTCACGAATTAGTGGTGTAGCCACCCGACCCTGATCTTGATAAGTAAAAGCGAATCGACCTTTGTCGCAGTTCCACTCTTCGTTAACAGCGGGTTCGTCCCAAGCCAACCGGCGGGTGACAGTTCCGCGGCGATGGTCGGTCCGCAGTGAACAGCCGGATGCACAGTGCTCACAAGTTGTAGGTACTGAGACTAGATCAAATGGTCGCGACCGGAATCGGTAAGCCGCGCTGGTCAATGCGCCGACCGGGCAAATCTGCACG
>JBIIOU010000254.1:0-2522 GCA_044336815.1 Candidatus Nanopelagicales bacterium
TACTACGCGGAGGACTACCACCAGCAGTACCTGTACAAAATTCCGAACGGCTACCGTTGCCACGCCAACACGGGTTTAGCCCTGCCGACAATTAGTTAGCCCCGATAAAATCCGTGGAGTCGCTCGCGTTGTAGGTGCCGTTGCATGGTGCCGCATCACGCGCCCGCTCCTTTGACCTGCTGTAACCCGCCGCCGCCGTGACATTTCTATTCAGGGTTGAGCCAAACTTTGATCACTTCGATAGATAACCCAAAACATCCTGACGAGTAATAACCCCGGTTGGCATCCCATCATCGACAACAACTGCTGCATCAGATGCCTCCAGGGCATGAACTGCAACCTGGATAGGCTCACCCGCCCCAATCATCGGCAGCGCAGCAGACATATGCATTGCCACCGGATCAGCAAGTTGTGCCCTCCCATTAAACAGTGCATCGAGCAGGTCGCGCTCAATTACCGCGCCAACAACTTCGGCGGTCATAACCGGGGGCTCCGCGCGCACAACCGGCATTTGCGAGACCCCGAACTCGCGCAGAATGTTTATTGCATCACGCACCGTCTCTGTTGGATGCGTGTGCACGAAAGGTGGCAGCGCGCCAGACTTGCCAAGCAATACATCGCCAACAGTACGGTCGGTGTCGGCTTGCAGGAAGCCGTAAGCGCTCATCCAGTCATCATTGAATACCTTGGACAAATAACCGCGCCCACTGTCGGGTAGCAGCACAACGACAACATCTCCGGGTTTGGCGCGCTTCGCCACGTCGAGAGCCGCTACCACGGCCATTCCGCATGAGCCACCAACCAGTAGTCCTTCTTCGCGGGCCATCCGGCGGGTCATCTCGAAGGAGTCCTTATCCGAAACCGCAATGATCTCGTCGCAGACATTCGGGTCATAAGCGGTCGGCCAGAAATCCTCACCCACGCCTTCAACTAGATAAGGCCGGCCGGTACCACCTGAATAAACCGAGCCAACCGGATCAGCGCCAATAACGCGGACAGCGCCACCACTCGCCTGCTTCAAGTAATTACCGGTGCCTGAGATGGTTCCACCGGTGCCAACCCCAGCGATGAAGTGGGTAACACGCCCTTCAGTTTGCGCCCAAAGCTCTGGGCCGGTGGTCTCGAAATGTGAGAGCGGGTTATTGGAGTTTGAGTATTGATCTGGCTTCCAGGCACCTGAAATCTCGCGGGCAAGTCGATCACTTACGGAGTAGTACGAGCGTGGGTCATCGGGATCAACCGCCGTTGGGCAGACAACAACTTCGGCGCCATAGGCCTTCAGCACATTGCGCTTGTCTTCACTGACTTTGTCTGGGCACACAAAGACGCAGGTATAGCCTCGCTGCTGCGCGACTAGCGCTAGCCCAACACCGGTGTTACCGCTCGTTGGTTCGACTATGACCCCGCCCGGCTTCAATGAACCATCGCGTTCGGCCGCATCAATCATGCGGATCGCGATGCGGTCTTTCACCGAACCACCTGGGTTTAGGTACTCAACCTTCGCCAGTACGAGAACCCCCTCGGGCACCCCGCCAGTAACCGAGCGCAGCCTGACCAGCGGGGTGTTTCCGATAAGTTCGATGACAGACTCGGCGTAATCCATGAATAGACCCTAGAACCTCATACGCTGGTGCCGTGTCCGACCCCATCATCGCCTTGGCTCCCGACGTCTATCGAATCGGCACCATGGGTAGTTTTATTAATACCTTCGTCTTCCTCGAGCCCGATGGCTCGGTAACCCTCGTCGACTGCGGCCTGAAAAATGCCCCGGGCGCGATAGTTCGCGGTCTTAGCGCAATCGGCAAACACCCCGGTGACGTTCAGCGCATTGTGCTCACCCACGCCCATGATGACCATATTGGTGGGGCCGCTGAAATTATCAGTGCAGCCGGCTTACCCGGAGCGGCAATGCATGAAGCAGATGCCGAATTCATCCGCGCAGGAACCCTGCCCTCGATCGATCGCTCAAGGACATCGGGCCGCATATTTGCCCGAATTCCGGCTCGACCTTACGCGGCGTTTGCAGTCTCCGAGGTGCTAAGAGACGGTCAGGTAATTGATGTCGCCGGTGGTCTCCGCGTAGTTCACACCCCGGGCCATACTCCGGGGCATATCTCGCTGCTCCATGAGTCAACCGGAGTACTCATTACCGGTGATTCCATTTTCAATATGGCCTCGCGAATGACGTGGGCCCTATCTGCTTTTTGCACCTCTTATGAACAAAGTAAAAACACGGCTGGTCGCCTGGGTGATCTTGAATTCAACGTGGCGGCTTTCACTCACGGGCCAGAGATTCGTAATAAAGCCCGTGAGCGCATCCGCTCATTCTTGACGAAGCGCGGAGCACTCGGGTGAATGAGCAGGTAGCCGCGGAGTTCAGCATTGAGCTGGACCGCGTCGTTGATCGCCTGCGCACAATGCCAATCACGAAACTCGAGCGCGCCGCGAACCTTACGCGGCCGGTACTTTCTGAGCTAGCCGAAATGGCAGGGCAATTAAGGCCTGTGCCTGTTATTGCCGAC
>JBIIOU010000255.1:0-2517 GCA_044336815.1 Candidatus Nanopelagicales bacterium
TTGACGGCTATTTCACCTTTATCGGTGGCGCCGAAATGCACGGTGCCCGCCAACATAAGGCCGACGTCATTGCCCACACCCTCGAAGAACTCGGAATTGACGACCCAACTGCCGTTGACATCCATATGGTCGGTGACCGCAGCCATGATGTGCTCGGGGCCAAAGCGTTCAACATTCCAACCATCGGAGTGCTCTGGGGTTACGGGTCGCGCGCGGAATTGACCGACGCCGGAGCGGTTGCCATTGCTGATGATGCTGCGCAGCTGAGGGCCCTGCTGGAACTCAACTAACATAGTATTTTGTGCTATGCTTTTCGCATGGAACGTGCCGAGATCCTTCAGCAAGTAATGGTCGATGTCGGTATGACGCAGGCCAAGCTAGCGGAGTTAAGCGGTGTGAAGCAGCCAAGTTTGAGCCAGATGATGCATAGGCGAATCGACTTAAGCGACGAAATGCTCGATCGACTGCTGTCGTGCATGGGCCACCGCCTTGAAGTAACGCGGAGGTCGGTGCGGGTCGAGTTGGACCGGTCAAGTGAACGCCGTTGGCGACTCCACGAACGACTCGCGCTGGAATTGAGCCCGGAGTCTTGGCAAGTTTGGCGGCCAGTTGTTGTCGAAAATCTACACCGGTTTCGGGGCTCGACACGCGGTCAGCCACACCTGCGGAACTTAGATCGATGGGCCGCGCTCGTTGCTGCCGACGACCTTCGTGCGATCCGTCAAGTTATGACCTCAATTAGCATCGATTCAATCCAGATGCGTGAAGTGTCTCCGCTTGGTGGAATCTTGGCTGAGTCGAAGCGGCAAGAGGTGCTTTCGGCGGTAAATAGATGAAGCGCAGTCAACTCGAGCATGCAATCCGGACCTCTTGTCAGATAATCAGGCAGCAAGAAGTCATTGTGGTTGGTTCACAGGCGATCCTGGGAACTTATGACGAGAACCAACTACCAGCCGAGGCCACGATGTCGCTCGAGTGCGACATCCTGCCGATCGCCAGTAGCAATGAAGAAACCGCTCGCCTCGCAGACGCGATTGAAGGCGTAGCCGGCGAGTGGTCACCGTTCGAGAGGGAGCATGGATTCAGTATTGACGGGGTTGACCTCACTACAGTCATTCTTCCGGTTGGATGGCGCACCCGGTTAGTAAAGGTGCAGAACGAAAACACAGCTGCGCTAAGTGGGCAGCCCCAATTCACCGGTTGGTGCCTCGACGTTCACGACCTGTGCGCGGCTAAACTATGCGCGGGCAGGGAAAAAGACCTCAACTTCGTCGGCGCCTTGTTGGCCGCCAATCTTGTCGACCTGCAAACACTTCAAGAGCGAGTCCGTTCAGTCGACGCCCGTTTCTTAGCCGCTGCTGATCGGGCGACGCAATGGCTAACAACATTCGGATAAATTGTCGAGACTAAGAATCAGCACTAATCGAACAGCACTCCGGGGTTCATTAGCCCCTGCGGGTCTAGTGCCCTCTTGATCGCTCGCATTGCCGCTATTTCAGCGGCCGAACGGCAAAGGTGAAGATCTGCAGCCTTAGCGCGGCCGACACCATGTTCAGCAGAAATTGAACCGCCGTAACGTGCAACGCATTCGAGCACCGCAAGGTCTGCTCGCAGGTCATCGGCCTCCGGGCCAACGATCTCAACATGCATGTTGCCGTCGGCTAGGTGCCCGAAGATGCCGAAGGTCTCAGCTTCGGGGAGGGTGGCAAGGAGTGCAACAAGTTCGTCCGCACATTCGGCAAGCTTTGGCAGTGGCACAGACACATCAAGTTTGTGAACCACCCCGGCTGCTCCATATGCTTCGGCCTGCCGCTCGCGATAAGCCCATAGGCGCAATTGATCAGCAGCATCGAAAGCGACAATGGCGTCAACTGACTCATCGAGTGGTAGACCAGAACCGTCGCCGCCGTCAACTACTTCGAGCAGCACCACAACCGGCCAGCGTTGTTCCAGTGGCCACGAAAGATCGGCAACAGCACAAACTAAATCCATACTTGGTTCATCGATTACCTCCGCGGCAAGTAATCGTGACCCGGGAGCATTCGAATCTGACGCTACCCCCGCGCGCGACATAAGCTCCAAAGCTTCAGAGTATGAGCCGACACCGATCAAACTCACGGTCGTGCGGCCAAGGGGCCGATGTAAGCGAACGCGAACCGCGGTGATGACACCGAGGGTGCCCTCGGATCCGCAGAGCAATGCAGCTAAGTCGTAACCGGTGTTGTCTTTTAACATCCCACTTAGATGCGTGATAACCGAACCATCGGCGAGCACCGCCTCGATACCAACAACTTGTGCGCGAGTCATGCCGTGGGCAATTACGTGGATGCCGCCTGCGTTAGTGGCAACCGTGCCACCGATGGTTGCTGAGTCGCGGGCGGCGAGGTCAACACCGTATCGCCAACCAGCTCGCACCGCGTGGCGTTGTAATTCTCCCAAAGTGGCACCGGCTCCGACGGTTACTTGCCCCGAAAGCTCATCCACCTCACCAAGTTCAGTTAGCCGCAACAGCGAAAT
>JBIIOU010000256.1:0-2510 GCA_044336815.1 Candidatus Nanopelagicales bacterium
TACCAAAAACGACGTCACGCTGGCGAGTGCGTCCAAAGCCGTCATCATCGGTTTCAATGTGCGTCCCGAAGGCAAGGTTGCCGAACTGGCCTCGCAAGAGGGTGTCGATGTGCGGTACTACAGCGTTATCTACCAAGCCATTGATGAAGTTGAGTCGGCACTGCGGGGCATGCTCAAGCCGGAGTACGAAGAAGCTCAGCTTGGTACAGCTCAGGTCCGCGAGGTGTTCAAGTCGTCTAAGTTCGGCACCATCGTTGGGTGCATTGTTAAAACCGGTGAAATTCGACGTAACTCGAAAGCTCGTCTGGTCCGTGACGGCTCAGTAGTTGCCGACAACCTGTCAATTGCCACTTTGCGGCGGTTCAAGGATGACGTCACCGAAGTTCGTGAGGGATTTGAATGTGGTATCAACCTTGGGACTTATCAAGACCTGAAGTCTGATGACATCATTGAGACCTTTGAGATGCGTGAAATCCCACGAAAGCCATAGTGGGAACCGCGAAGGGATGAACAGTTGAGTAGCGTGGCACGCCAACGCAAGATGGCTGATCGAATCAAGGTCATCGTCGCGGAGTGCCTCGAAAAAAGGGTTAAGGATCCGCGGTTGGGCTTTACGACGATTACCGACGTTCGGGTGACCACGGATCTACGCGAAGCGTCGGTGTTTTATACCGTCTACGGTGATGATCAGGCGCGCACCGAGACTGCAGCCGCACTTGAGTCAGCCAAGGGGATTATTCGGTCCGAAGTGGGGCGTCAGACCGGAATCAAATTCACGCCTTCCTTGGCTTTCTTCCCTGATGCCCTACCCGAGAACGCTCAACACGTGGCCGAACTCCTGCAGAAGGCAGCTGACGCAGATGCGCAGGTGCACGCCCAGGCTGCGAACGCCACCTACGCCGGCGACGCTGATCCATATCGAGCCCCTCGCGTGGACGACTCCGAACGCCTATGACCCCGGTCGGCGTAATAGTCGTCGATAAGCCAAGCGGCATAACTTCACATGATGTAGTTGCTCGCACGCGTAAGGCGCTGCAGACTCGCAAGGTTGGACACGGGGGCACACTTGATCCGATGGCTACCGGGGTCCTGCTAATCGGTGTTGATCGCGCCACGCGACTACTTGGTTTTTTGGCCAAAGAAGACAAAGTTTATGAAGCTACCATTCGGCTTGGATCTTCCACCATTACCGATGATTGCCAAGGCGAAACCTTGACGACCGTGGGCGCCGATCTCATAGCTGCTGTTGACGAGGCTGCGATTAGGGCGGGGATCGCTAAATTGACCGGTGATATTTCCCAGGTCCCCAGTGCCATCAGTGCCATCAAAGTTGATGGACGAAGAGCCCATGCTCTGGTTAGAGCGGGTGAAAGTGTGGAGTTGTCAGCGCGGGCAGTTAACGTTGAGCGGTTCGATGTGCATAGCTTTGCTTTTGATTCGAGCTGGATTGACATTGATGTCGAAGTTACATGCTCGACCGGGACCTATATCCGAGCCCTAGCTCGCGATCTCGGGGCGGGGCTAGGGGTTGGTGGGCATCTCACGGCACTGCGGCGCACGCGGGTCGGCCCGTTCACCGGAGCGGAGGCAATTGGAATCGACAATGTCGGCGCTGATTCGGTGGTTGCTATGGGGGAGGTTGCCAGGCGTGCCTTCCAGACTTGGGTGGTTGATGAAGTCGCGGCCGATGCGGTTGCTCATGGTCGGCGAATCGAGTGGGTACCTGACGGTGCCGGCCCAATAGCCATTACCACTGCTGCTGGCGACCTCCTTGCCCTAGCTGAGCGACAAGATGGCGTTGCTCGCTATCTCGCAGTATTTGTTTGACCTAGAGTGACCTTGTTATGAATGATGCCCTGATCTCTTCGGCACCTTCGGTGGTCTGCCTGGGTGTCTTCGATGGTGTGCACCGCGGACATCGGGCGCTAATTAGTCGCGCTCGGGTTATCGCCGATGAGCTTGGTATCGCGGTTTCTGTCATGACTTTTGATCCGCACCCGCTGGTGGTACTGCGCCCTGAGTTAGCGCCGAAAATGCTTGCCAGTGTGAGTGAACGTAAAGCGCTTCTTCTTGCAGCCGGTGCTGACAATGTTTATGTACTGGATTTCACCGAAGCCACCTCGCATTTAGCCCCGCGGGATTTCGTTGAGCGGATAGTCGTCAATCAACTAAATGCGCGGGTAGTGGTGGTTGGTAAAAACTTCTGGTTCGGCCATGAAGCTTCGGGTGATGTGCAGGTACTCAAGACACTTGGGGTCGAGTACGGCTTTGAAGTGGACTCACTAGATATTCAAGGTGGTAACGGGGCCCAGTGGTCCTCGACCAATGTGCGCCACTTGATCGCTACCGGTGAGGTGGCTGCTGCTGCTGAGATTTTGGACCGCGACTACCAACTTGTGGGCTTGGTGGTGCACGGTGATGAGCGCGGCCGCGAACTTGGCTTCCCGACAGCGAATTTGCAAATTGATCAAGGCCGAGCCGTCCCGGCGGATGGTGTCTATGCCGGCTGG
>JBIIOU010000069.1:0-9990 GCA_044336815.1 Candidatus Nanopelagicales bacterium
TTTCCGCGGACGAGGGGTTTATGGTGTTGCCGATGCTGCACGCACCGAGCCGCACCCAACCGACACCTAGCGCGAGCCGATCGATCGGCGCTGAACTAACGGGTGAATGAACGTCTGTACTTGGCATGTGGTGCTCCGTCCCTCTAGTTGTCTTTTTTATAGGTGTGAACTTCTTCGTTGAGTGGTGAGTTGCTACTCTTCATTACCCTCAAAGCAGCCCCGCCGGTAGTCGTTTTCCGCGGACGAGGGGTTTATGGTGTCGCCGATGCTGCCCGCACCGGGCCGCACCCAGCCAACACCTAGTGCGAGCCGATCGATCGGCGCCGAACTAACGGGCGAATTGATTTCAGTACTTGGCACAACGTGCTCCTACCTTGTAGCTGCTTGACGGATAATCCTTACGACAGCATGACAACACGTCCCGTGGGTGAAATCAAGGAAAAGAAGGTGGGGGTTCAATGTTTAGGGGGCTACCCCCCTGATCTGATGCATCGTCGGGTGAACGCTTCGGTATTTCGGTCGAGTACGGCAATCGACACGGGTAGTTGGGTGGAGCACCTAGGCTTGAAGCAGTGGCAACTTGCCGCCATGATGGTCTCGTGTCGACAGCTGAGCAAGTGGCGCGTACCAAGGTCTGGACCCGGCAGGGCGTCATCGAGGTACTTGCAAACATACTTGTAATCGCCGCTGTCCCTTTGATCGCGCGCAGCCTGTGGCCCATGTTTCGTGAAGGCATAACGAACTTTGGATTCGCTGAAATCGTCGAGAAGTTGGCGGGAGCCGGCGGCTGGACTGACGTTGGCTGGGAAGTTGCGTCAACAATTGGTCTCATCAAGCCTGACTTTTCGGCTTATGACTCCCTTGAGGTGTTGCATCCACTCGTTGGGATGCAACTGGACTTCGTAGATTTGTCGGTGAACTCGCACCCACCATTTGCGATTCCACTCGGGTTGCCATTGGCGTACCTAGATTATGGCTGGTGGTTGTCCTTTTACGTCGTCGCTAGTTTCTGCCTAATCGCGCTAAGTATGCGCCTGATGCGAGTTCCTGCCTATATCGCTTATCCACTTGCGCTCGGAATTTGCCTGACAATCCCGGGGCGCTGGGGATTGGTGAGCACCTACCCTTTGTCGGCTGTCCTTATTGCCCTCGCTTGGAGATACCGGCGCCATCCATTAATTGCCGGCGCCGCATACGGGGTGTATGGGTCATCAAGGGGTGTCGGGTTGCTGATGCTCTTGTATCCACTTTGGCGAAGGCAGTGGAAGACCCTGATCATTGGTGCGGCCATTCCCGTTGCCCTCTTGGCGATCGCGGTTGCGTTGGAACCGACGGTAATCACCGCATTCCTTGAAAGTTCACGAGCTTCAATCGCCGCATCGTTACAGCGCAGTGATCTCATGACAGTGGGAGCCCTGCTGCGAAGGAATGGGTCCCAGGAGTACGTGGGCTGGCTGATTGCAGGTGTGGTTGCGGCGGTGGCTCTTTGGCGAAAGCAGGAGCCATTTTGGGTGATCAACTGGTTCATCCTGGCCGTTAGCCCAATCGCGTGGCTGCACACATTTGTCATGGCGATACCGCTGCTAGTAGTCGTATGGCGATCGAGCAAATTGGGTGTGGTCCTTGTGCTCATCGCTGCCGCTTCCGTGGTGTCACCTCCACCGCTAATTTCGACCTATTTTTCAATTAACTGGGTGGTGGTAATCGCGGTGGCTGGTATTGCGCTACTTGCCTGCCCTCACCCATCTGGCTGTGACGGCATCTTGGAGCCCTTCTAGGGCCACGACTTTCTCTCATGTGGTTCGCAATCGAAGGCTTTTAGGTGCAGAGTATTGTGTGAGGAATGCAGCGCACCGCATTCGACATTGCCGGCGACGATCGGTCAATTATCGCCGCCCGTGTCAATGGCTTGCTGACCGACCTTGCGAGCCCGGTATCAGCCGAAGACGCGGTGGAATTGATATCAATCAGCAGCCCAGAGGGCCTAGCCATTTTGCGCCATTCGACAGCACATGTGCTTGCCCAGGCGGTTCAAGACATCTTCCCGACCACCAAACTTGGGATCGGCCCGCCCATTAAAGATGGCTTCTACTACGACTTTGATGTCGAAAGACCGTTTACCCCTGAAGATCTGGCATCTCTGGAAAAGCGGATGGTTGAGATCATCAAAGCTGGGCAGCGGTTTGTGCGAAGGGTGGTCAGTGAAGATGAGGCTGTCCGTGAACTTGCCGCCGAGCCATACAAGCTTCGATTGATTGGTAGTAGCGGAGGAGCCGACGTCATGGAGGTGGGCGGCTCCGAATTGACCATCTATGACAATGTCGACGCCAAAACCGGGGAACGCTGCTGGGGTGATTTATGTCGAGGCCCACATGTGCCGAGTACGCGATACATTCCGCAAAATGCGATCAAGTTGATGCGGACATCGGCGGCATATTGGCTAGGTGACCAAAAGAATGAGTCTCTACAGCGGGTATACGGCACCGCCTGGCCATCGAAGGATGAACTAAAAGCACATCTGACATTCCTTGAGGAAGCTGAGCGCCGCGACCACCGACGCCTTGGCGCTGAAATGGACCTGTTCTCATTTCCTGAGCAAATTGGCTCAGGGCTCGCCGTATTCCACCCCAAAGGCGGGGTGGTGCGTCGGGTGATGGAGGACTATTCCCGAAAACGACATGAGGAGGGCGGCTATGAGTTCGTAAATACGCCGCACATAACAAAAGCAGCGCTCTTTGAGCAATCCGGCCACTTGGATTGGTACGCCGAAGGCATGTACCCCCCGATGCATCTCGACGCAGAGATTGATGACGAAGGTGTGGTGCGAAAGCAGGGCGCCGACTACTACCTAAAACCGATGAACTGCCCGATGCATAACTTGATTTTTTCCTCGCGCGGCCGTTCATATCGAGAGCTACCACTTCGGCTGTTTGAATTTGGCACGGTTTATCGATACGAGAAGTCCGGGGTGGTGCAAGGGTTAACGCGCGCACGGGGGTTCACCCAAGACGATGCCCATATTTACTGCACTAAAGAGCAGATGCCCGAAGAACTCGATCGGCTCCTTACGTTCGTGCTAAATCTGCTACGCGATTACGGTTTGACCGATTTCTATCTTGAGCTGTCAACTCGCAACCCGGATAAATCTGTGGGCGAGGAGGCCGAATGGGTGGAGGCGACCGAAGCCTTACGCGAGGCTGCCAGCAAACAGAATCTCGAATTGGTACTTGATGAAGGCGGCGCAGCCTTTTATGGACCGAAAGTCTCTGTCCAAGCCAAGGATGCCATCGGTCGTACTTGGCAGATGTCGACCATTCAGGTTGATTTCCAGTTACCGCAGCGCTTTGACCTTGAATTCCAAGGTGCTGATGGCAACCGGCAACGTCCGGTGATGATTCATCGTGCGCTCTTTGGCTCAATTGAGCGGTTCTTCGCGGTGCTTTTGGAGCATTACGCGGGGGCGTTTCCGCCCTGGCTTGCTCCCGTGCAGGTAATCGGGATTCCGATCACGGATTCGCATAATGACTATCTGCAGGGCGTGGCTGAAAAGTTGCGTGAATTCGGGGTGAGGGTGGAGGTCGATACATCTGATGACCGCATGCAAAAGAAGATCCGAACTGCGCAGAAAAGCAAGGTGCCATTCATGCTGATTGTTGGGGATGAGGACGTCGCCGAGGGAGCCGTTTCTTTCCGTTACCGCGATGGGACCCAGAAGAATGGCGTTAGCATCGGCGATGCGATCACTGAAATCGTTGACTCAATAACTTCACGGGCTCAGGTTTAGTTATGGGAGAAGCGTGGGATCGACTTTGGACGCCTCATCGAATGAAGTATCTGCGCGGTGAAAGTAAGCCAAAGCACACAGACGCGGGTGCTGATTGCCCATTTTGTGTAGCTCCTGACCTTGGCCCCGATGAAGACCTTGTTGTAGCTCGAGGCAATTTGGTTTATGCCGTCTTGAATTTGTATCCTTATAACTCCGGGCACTTGATGATCTGCCCTTATCGTCACGTAGCCGACTACACCGACCTTACTGATGATGAAGTAGTTGAAGTTGGGCACTTCACGCAACAGGCAATGACAACCCTTCGCACCGTCTCCAATGCGCACGGATTTAATATCGGCATGAACCAAGGGTCGTCCGCGGGGGCCGGGATCGCCGGTCACCTGCATCAGCACGTCGTGCCGCGCTGGGGCGGCGACACTAATTTCTTGCCGATTATTGGCGGAACAAAAACAATTTCTCAATTACTGGAAGACACGCGCCAACTGATCGCTGATTCTTGGCCAAAAAGCTGACTTCAGAAAGTCAACCGCCAAGAATTTTCTTTGACATGGTTGAAGGCATTGCCCCAAACCCTGCAGCCGTTCGCGTGTAACTGCCGGTGCCATTGGTAAGGGATCTAATGTCTATCGCGTAGCGAGTGATCTCAGCCGCTGGCACAATTGTTCGAATAAGACTGCGGCCACCAACCATTGGCTCGGTGCCGGTTACGATTCCGCGTCGAGCTGAAAGATCTGAAATCACCGCATCCGTGTGCTCATCGGGCATCAGTACCACGAGTTCCATTAACGGCTCGAGCAAAATGATGGTTGATTTAGCGGCGGCGTCTTTAAGGGCTAAAGCGCCAGCGTCCTGGAAGGCCATATCCAATTGATCAACATTGTGTGACTTTGCAGCAACCAGAGTTACGCGGATATCAACAACCGGGTAGCCGATAGCAACACCTTTAAGTAACTGGGCTCGAATACCTTTTTCAACTGAGCCAATAACCTCGGGGGATACGTCGCCAGTTAAAGCTTTGTACGTGAAATCAAAACCGCCTCCCGCCGGCAGTGGCTCGACGACTATCTCGCACAAGGTGTACTGGCCAGATTGCTCACCAATGCGCCCGATCCCCTCAGCCGAAGTCGCAAAAGTTTCACGTAGTTGAATCCGAACTTCCTCGGTATCAACAGTTACTCGATATCGCGTTCTTAGCTGCTCGGCAACTAGATCGGCATGGCCCGGACCTAGGCACCAAACCAGCCTCTGCCCGGCATCCAGAATTTCGTCAATGCGAAGAGCCGGATCTTCCGCAAGTATGCGAGAAAGAGCCGGGCCTAATTTATCTTCGTCTGCGGCGGTATGACCACGAATCACAATTGGGAAAAATGGTTCTGGCATCAGCCAGGGTTCCATGATCAGCGGTTGGGTGGGGCTCGACAAAGTGTCGCCAGTTTCGGCGCCAGTAAGTTTGCTAACTAACACGATGCTGCCGGCTATGGCGTGCGCAACCGGGAGTTGTTCTGCGCCCAGCGGAGCACTTAGTACCCCGATTCGCACATCAACGTCTTGGATTTGGTGCCCAGATGAACTTTCTAAATGCCCTGTAACGTGGACCGCTTGATCGGCCGTCAAGGTTCCGGAGAAAACACGTACTAGCGAAAGCTTGCCGTTATCTGGATCGGATGTGGTCTTGAATACTTCTGCGCAAAGGGGACCGGCAGGATCGGGCAACAATGGTGGCAGGGGATCACCCTCGATGCTCATGATTACCGGGAGTGGGCGCTCAGCTGGCGAAGGGAAACCGCGTGCAATCAGGTCAAGTATCAGGTCGGTACCTAAAGTTGCCGGAGTCAGGGAGTGCCCCAAGACCGGGTGAAAGTGGCCTCGGGCCACAGCGCGCTCAAAGTCCTTATTCAATGTTTCTACTTCTATTGGATCACCCGCAACGAAGCAGTCCATCAAGTTCTCGTCCTCGGATTCGGTGATGATGGCCTCAATAAGATCACCCCGCGCCTGTTCAATGAGGTCGCCATGTTCACGCTCGCACTCACGCTCTGCCCGTGAGCCTGTGGTCCATTCGTGAATTGTCGTTGTTAGTAGATCAATAAAGCCGATCGGTGAGCCGTTGTTCGCGTGAATTGGTAGGTGCAATGGCAGCACAGCACCTCCGCCGGTAAAGATTCGCTGACAGACCGCCACGGTTTCTTCGAACTCAGCGCGGTCTTTATCCAATTTGGTCACCACAAGGCCTCGCGGCATACCAACTGACTCACACTCGTCCCAAAGCTGCTGTGTTGCGGCATCTACTCCGTCGGTGGAGCCGATCACAAAAAGTGCCGCGTCAGCTGCGCGCAAGCCAGCTCGGAGGTCAGCCATGAAGTCTTCGTAGCCCGGAGTGTCTATCAAGTTGATTACTAAACCTTGCCAAGGAATTGTTGCCACTGTGAGTCCGACAGAGCGATGCTGCTTCATGGCGATCGGATCAAAGTCGCTAACGGTCGTACCGTCTTCAACTTTGCCAATGCGGGAGCTTGCTCCGGCGGCGTAGATTAGTGACTCGACCAGTGAAGTTTTCCCAGATCCAGTTGGGCCGACAATTACGACATTGCGAATATTTTCGGGGAGATCGGCAATGGGCACCGCCTTGATCCCTCCATTATCGGACATTTCAACCTCTTTCACGCCGTTAAGACTTGAGTCTTCACCGTTTGCCGGACGGAAAGCAAACCCCAGACCATAATCAGCGTATGAGAATCGTCCAGCCGTTGCGAATGGCACATGTTCGATCGGGTCCAAGCCGGCTCCTACTTTGGCCGCTTGTTGTGGCTTTGGCGGTTGGAATTGGGCTGGTAAATGCAGCTGCCACATCAGCATTTGCTTCACCAAAGTTTGTCGCGGGGGAGCAGGTCGAGCTGAGCGTCCTCGTTTATAACATTGAGTACTCTGGAGACGCTTCCACCGATCGGGTGATCCGAGAGATAGATGCTGACATCGTTGGCGTTTTGGAGTCCTACAACCGGCTCCCGGAGATTGCCCGCAAAACCGGCTATCCCTATTACAACGTCGGCCTGCAATTGCTGTCGAAATTTCCGATTCTTGAACCGTCAGGGGCAGAGGGCCTTTATTCCCTTATCGAGGTGGAGCCGGGCTATGTAGTTGCTTTCTTCAACACGCACCTAGATTATGTGAAGTACGGTCCTTCGCGGTTAGTAAAGGGCTTTTCGGAGAAAGCAGTAACACAGTCGGAAATTATCGTCCGTGCGAATTCAATAAACATCTTGACCCCGGACATAGCTTCGCTAATTGGGCAAGGTTATCCAGTGTTTTTAACGGGCGATCTAAATTCGCCCTCAAGTTTGGATTACACCAAGGCTACGGTTGGCACCCGTGCGGGCATTGATTCAGCGATGCGGTGGCCGGTAAGTGATGCGCTTTTCAAGGCCGGAATGCGCGACGCCTACCGAGATGTGCACCCTAATCCGGTTCGCGTTCCAGGCATCACTATGGTCGATCCCGACTTCAGCAAGGGTGGTTCAGGCGATCGAATCGACTACATCTACGCCGGTGGTCCGAGCACAACACTCACAAGCACGGTCGTTGGTGAACTTGGAGGCCCAGATGTCGGTATCGGATTTAAGAAGTGGACATCTGATCATCGCGCGGTGCTGAGCACCTTCCAGGTAACCCCGGTGGCATTACCCACAACGGTCTCATTGAACACTCGCATGCTGAACCAAGGAGACACGATCAACGTTCGATACAACGCACCTGGATATTCATCCACCAGCATTATTGTCGTGCCTGAAGGGGCTACAAAGTCAGCTGCATTATTGACAAATTCGACTTCAGAATCGGGTAGCACTTCATTTGCGACCACTGCGCTATCACCTGATGGATATGACATTGTCATGTTGAGTAGTGAAGGTACGGAATTGGCGCGAAACTCATTTTGGGTGCGGTCAACGGGCGCTGGAGTTGACCTGCAATCCGGTGCTGAGACGTACAAAGTAGGCGAACCGATTGATATCTCATGGACGAACGGGCCGGCCAACCGCTGGGACTGGATCGGGGTTTATCGAGCAGGTGCCGCCAATCCGAATAAAGATGACTATCTCCTCTGGAGTTACGTAGGTGGCCATAATTCCGGTGCATTGCCGCCGCAAGTTTTTGGCTCAATGACCTTGGGTGCACAATCCCAAGGTAAACCTTGGCCGTTGCCGCCAGGGGACTACCGAATCCACTACCTTCTGACCGACCAGTACAAGTCAGCCGGGTATCACGACATCAAGGTTGTCAAATAAGCACTATTGGCCATGTCTCCGGAGAAACCATCCCCTGCCGGTAACATCGGGTCTTATGCTTAATAATCCGGCCGCGCGCAAATTGGCCAGCGGGATCATCGAGCCCCCGGCCCGGTTATTGCTGCGTTTACATGTCTCGCCTGATTTCGTCACGGTTTTCGGAACCGTCGGGGCGGTGGCATCTGCACTGATCTGTTTCCCGTCTGGCAACTTCGGGCTAGGCGTGCTGTTAATTGCGATCTTCGCAATAAGTGACTTGCTCGACGGAACAATGGCCCGGATGGCCGGCACGAGTGGTCCGTGGGGCAATTTCTTGGACGCGACCCTAGACCGGATAGCCGATGGGGCAATCATCGGTGGAATCATTATTTGGGCCGCATTGAATGGTGAAGTTGGCACCGCGTGTGCTGGAACTTTGGCCCTGGTGATGGGCCAGGTCACTTCATATGCCAAAGCGCGGGCCGAGGCGGTGGGCGCCACTGCGAATGTTGGGATCGCAGAGCGGGCCGAGCGGCTATTCGCGGTACTTATCGCCGCCTTGCTAACCGCTCTTGGAGTTCCTTATGTACTGCCGGCGGTGCTATGGGCTCTTGGTGCCCTTGGCCTGGTCACGATCATCCAGCGCATGGCGGTTGTCCGGGGGCAACTCAGACCATGATCAGCGATGTTCGTGACGCTGCAACGCAGTGGGCATTCACCGTTGGCTGGCGGCTCACCAAACGTATGCCAGAACCCGCGGCACGTGCGGTGTTTCAGGCTGCTGCTGACACGATGTGGCTCCGCAATGGTGAATCAGTCCAGCAACTTGAGCGCAACCTCGCGCGCGTAAATCCAGCCTGGACGAAAGATGAGCTTCGGGTAGTGAGCAAAGAAGGTATGCGCAGTTACCTGCGTTATTGGCTCGAGGCATTTCGTTTACCTTCATGGTCGCACGAACGAGTAAGCGGGACATTCAATTTAGCCGGACAAGAATTAATGGACGAAGCGGTGCGATCAGGTACCGGCGCCGTGATGGTTCCGTGTCACATGGCCAATTGGGATCACGCTGGTGCTTGGGGATGCTTGCGCTTTGGTGGAGTTACGACGGTCGCAGAGCGGCTAAAGCCAGAAGGATTATTCAACCAATTTCTGGCGTACCGGCAGACATTGGGAATGGATGTTATGGCCATCGGTGAGCCGGACCTAGTGCGCTCCTTAATGCGCAAAGTTAAAGAAGGTCGAATCCTGGCACTGCTTGGCGATCGAGATATCAGCCGAAATGGGGTCGAAGTGAGCCTCTTCGGTGAGCCAGCATCGCTCCCTGGCGGACCAGCACTTATCGGCTTGCTCACCGGAGCGCCGGTTTATCCGGTAACTATGTGGTTTGACGGCGACCGCACCACCGGTCAGGTATATCCGGCGGTGGTGGCTCCAAGTGGGTTAAGTCGAGCTGAGCAGGTGCGCGAAATGACCCAGCAGATTGCCCACTCCTTCGAAGATGGCATTCGTGCACATCCAACCGACTGGCATATGCTCCAAAAAGTTTGGTTAGCCGATTTGGATCCGGCTAGACGCGCGGCGAGCTCGTCATGAAAATCGGTTTGGTCTGCCCCTACACCTGGGATACCCCCGGTGGGGTGCGCTCACACGTGGCTGATCTCGCACTCACCCTGCAAGAGCACGGCCACACGGTCAGTGTCCTTGCTCCAGTTGATGATCCTGCAGATTTGCCACCATGGGTTGTTGACGGTGGGAGGGCTGTATCGGTGCCCTACAACGGCGCGGTCGCCCGGATGAATTTTGGGCTAAAGGCGGCGAATAATGTGCGGCGCTGGGTGCGCGACGGAGATTTTGATGTGCTTCACATACATGAGCCACTGGCCCCTGGCTTGTCCTTGCTGGCCTGCTGGGTTGCTCGAGGGCCGATAGTCGCTACTTGGC
>JBIIOU010000070.1:0-9938 GCA_044336815.1 Candidatus Nanopelagicales bacterium
CAGAGCCATGATTCCTCCGAGTGTTCAAGGTCTGCGCGAGCCGTTCGCGATAGCCGAACCCTACCGGGTTACCCTTAGGGAAGTGGGCGGCAGGGCCGTCAGTTTTAGGTACTTGGGGTCGAGGCGCTGGGGAAGGCGAACTCGAAACCAAGGAGGCAAGATGACCGTTCACGTTACGGTTAATAGCGGTGGCACGGCGGGCAGTTCGCCGGCAGCCGGCGGTTTGGCGCATGGTGTGGTCTTTATCCACGCGTGCTCGAGGGCGCTGAGCCCACACCTTGAGTGGGCGCTCGCCCGCGTTTTCGGCAAACCGGTTGGTATCAATTGGGCCGATCAGCCCATAGAACCAGGCGCAGTTCGCGCCGAGATCATCTGGCAAGGCCCGGTTGGGAGCGGGGCAAAAATTGCGAGTGCGCTCCTGGCCTTGAAGCAGGTACGACATGAGGTTACCGAAGATCCATCGCCAGGGCGCAGCGGTGAGCGATTCGCCGCAACTCCAACCCTTGGACTGTTTCGGGCTGATATTGGCGAAAACGGTGACGTAATGGTTTCGGAGACCCGCCTTCGCACTGCAATTTCACAGTCCAATTCGTCCGGTGCCCTTGCGGGGGAGGTGGCCCGACTTATCGGTGCTCCGTGGGATGAAGAGTTGGAGCCATATCGTTGCGCGCACGAGGGATCAACTGTTCGGGCCTTGCACGCTGTGGGGTGAGCTGACTTACGCCCTAGCAAGACTTCACCGAGTTTTAACAGAACTGAGGACTTTAGTCCCGACATTTACGGACTCATGCCGGGACAAATATGGAGATAACTCGACCATGATTGAGCAGGTAACCAGCCTCGTTGCGCGGGTGAACCGTGCACACAAAAGTAAGGGCGCTCATCATGGGGGCACTAGATCTGGCCAGATGGCAATTCGGTATCACTACCGTGTATCACTTCCTCTTCGTTCCGCTGACCCTTGGGACAGTTTGGTTCGTTGTTGGGTTTCAAACGGCCTGGTATCGCACACGTAATCCCAAGTACTTAAAACTCACGAAATTCTTTGGAAAGTTATTCCTGATCAATTTCGCTATGGGTGTGGTGACTGGAATCGTGCAGGAGTTCCAGTTCGGCATGAACTGGTCGCAGTATTCACGTTTCGTTGGCGACGTATTCGGCGCACCACTGGCGATGGAAGCGCTGCTCGCGTTCTTCCTTGAGTCCACGTTCCTCGGACTGTGGATTTTCGGATGGGACCGACTGCCCAAGAAATTGCATTTAGCAACGATCTGGGCTGCAGCCACTGGAACATTGATGTCTGCATTCTTCATACTGGCTGCCAACGCCTGGATGCAGCATCCAGTTGGGTATGCAATAAACCCAGAGACCGGAAGGGCAGTCCTAAATGACATTAGCGCGGTGCTCTTCCAGAACACGTCGTTAATCGCATTCACCCACACGATCTCGTCCTCATTCATGGTGGCGGGGGCTGGTGTTGCAGCGATCGGGGCGTACTTCTTGATGAAGGGCCGACAGGTTGATGTATTCCGGGCGGCCGCAAAGTCGGGAGCGTGGGTGGTCCTTGTTGCGGCGGTGATCGTTTCCATTAGTGGTGACCTAGATGCCAAGATCATGGTGCAGCAGCAGCCGATGAAGATGGCGGCGGCTGAAGCGCTCTATGAGACCTCTTCCGCTGCGCCTTTCTCGGTCCTCAGCATTGGCAACGTCACCGGTGATTCGGCAACCGCGTTAATTCAAGTGCCTGGCCTGACGTCATTTATGGCAACCGGCTCATTCGATGGCACGGTTGAGGGCATAAACAACCTCCAGTCTCAATACCAACAGCAGTACGGCCCCGGCAATTACGCACCTTATGTGCCGGTTAGCTACTGGGGCTTCAGGTTGATGATTGGGCTGGGCATGCTCGCTGCGCTTTATGCACTATGGGCACTGTGGCGTTTTCGGGGTGGGCGCACGCCCAAGGGCAAGCTGTTCTCAGTGGTGAGTACTTTCATCGTCCTTGGGCCACTTATGGGGATCTCTGCTGGCTGGATATTCACCGAGATGGGGCGTCAGCCTTGGATCGTTTTTGGTGCCCAAAAGACCGCGGATGCGGTATCGCCATTGGTAACGCCCCTTGAGGTGTGGATCTCACTTATCGGATTCACCCTGGTTTACGCCGCACTAGCAGTAGTCGAAGTGATCTTGCTCCTTCGATACATCAAGGCCGGAGCTCCCGAGGACGTCAACGAAGACCCCTTCGATGACGCCAAGAAAGACGCCGATAAGCAGTTGTATTTCGCATACTGAAGATAAGGAAGCATCATGGATCTCGTAACTTTCTGGTTCATCCTCGTCGCAGTGCTCTGGATCGGCTACTTCGTTCTCGATGGCTTTGACCTCGGTGTCGGAATGCTGCTCCCCGTCATTGGCACAGACGATCTGCGCCGCCGGGTAATGATCAACACGATCGGCCCAGTTTGGGATGGTAATGAAGTATGGCTACTCACCGCCGGTGGTGCCACCTTCGCGGCCTTCCCGCTGTGGTACGCCACCATGTTTAGCGGCTACTACCTCGCACTGTTTTTGGTGTTACTCGCGCTCATTCTTCGCGGTGTGGCATTCGAATACCGTGGCAAACGCGACACCCACCGCTGGCAGAAAAATTGGGACCGCGCCATAGTTGCCGGTTCGGTCCTGCCAGCGCTGCTCTTCGGGGTGGCCTTCGGCAACATCGTGGGTGGCTCCAAGATCGCTCCGCTTGAAGGCAGTGTCAACCCGCTTGATGCGGGCAGCTTCAACTATGTTGGCTCGTTCTTCGACCTCTTGAACCCATTTGCCTTGGTTGTCGGATTTATGACACTCACGGTCTTTGCGACCCACGGGGCGATTTTCTTATCGTTGAAAACCTCCGGTGAGGTTCGTGAAGCATCACGCAAGGTGGCGCTACGCCTCGGCTTGGTGGCCGCCGTGTTCGCGGTGGCTGCACTTATGTGGGCGCAAGCCTTTAGCGGTCGCGTCATGATCACCTTGCCGATTGCGATAATCGCAGCGGTGCTCTGGCTGAGCGGTTTGTTTGCTTTGCTTAAGCAACGTGATGGTTGGGCGTTCATCTTCAGTGCGGGCACCATCGCCTTGGCCGTGACGGCCTTATTCGTTGGGCTGTTCCCAAACGTGATGCCCAGCAGCATCGATGCCGCCTACAATTTGACCGTCTATAACGCGTCAAGCCAGTCCTACACATTAACCGTGATGACATTCGTCGCGGTCATCATGACCCCGATCGTGCTCGTCTACCAAGGCTGGACCTACTGGGTCTTCCGCAAGCGCATCAGCACCTCGATGATTCCGGCTCCGGCCTTGTCCGGACGCGCAGATGATCGATTCGCTGCCAGCGCTAGCTAGCGAAATAGGCGCATTGAAACCGTGAAGCCGTTGGATCCGCGCTTGCTGCGCTATGCCCGCAGCACGCGCGGATTCATCGTTTTGACGGTTGTGCTAGGCGGTCTCACCGCGGTGTTGATCATTACTCAAGCCCGTTTGCTGTCTTCGGTTATCGTGAACGTGACCTCAGAGGGTATGGGCTGGTCAAAGGTCGCCCCCGCAGTTTTAATGCTCGCCGGGGTTTTCGCACTTCGGGCCATCTTGGCTTGGGCGGCAGAGGTGGCAGCTTTTAGGTCCTCCGCCAAAGCTAAGCAAGAACTACGTGAAGCCACTTTGGCTCATGTTCTAGAACTTGGGCCACATGGCCCCGCGGGGTCGGACCCAGGCGAAGTCGCCACCTTGATTACCCGCGGGGTAGACGCACTCGATGGTTACTACGCTCGATATCTACCGCAGCTGATGCTAGCGGTCATCGTGCCTATTGCGATTTTGCTGACCATGATCGGCCAGGATTTATTGTCCACCTTGATCATTGCTGTAACGATCCCGTTGATCCCGCTATTCATGGTGCTTATCGGCCTCTACACGCGTTCGAGTGTGGATCGACAGTGGGCGACGCTAGCAATGCTCTCGGGGCATTTCCTGGATCTCATTGCGGGCTTGCCAACCCTTAAAATATTTGGCCGATCCAAGGCACAAGCGGAGGCAATCCGCGGGATTGGTGATCGGTATCGGAGCACCACCATGGGAGTTTTACGCGTTTCGTTCTTGTCCTCGCTGACTCTAGAGCTTTTGGCGACGCTCTCGGTCGCACTCGTTGCAGTTTCCGTTGGCCTTCGCCTCGCCGAACAACAGATCACGTATTCGGTCGCGCTGTTCGTCCTGATTTTGGCTCCCGAGGCCTATCTTCCACTGCGCTTAGTCGGCCAACATTTCCATGCAGCTGCCGAAGGCTTGGGGGCGGCAGATCGAATGTTCACCATTCTTGAGACCGCAGCGCCCTCGGGTGGCACTCGAACGGATATTCCGTTGGATGCAGCTTTGCATGTCACACAGCTGCAAATCAGGTATCCGAACCGTCCAGTCGATGGACTTGCACCAACGACATTCATGGCGCAGCCAGGTACTATCACTGCACTGGTCGGGCGTTCTGGTGGTGGCAAAACCTCACTGCTCGCGGCACTAATGGGCTTCACAACTCCCACTTCGGGATGCGTGAACCTGCAAGGTGGATCTGGTGGGCAGCGAGTCGACTTAACAGAACTCGATCAAAGCATTTGGCGGTCAATGGTCGGTTGGGTCCCACAGCGCGCGCATCTGATCGGCGCTAGTTCGGATCCGACAGTAACTATCGCGGGCGCTGTTCGCCTAGGTAAAGCCCAAGCTACTGAAAATCAGATATGGGCCGCACTGACCGAGGCCGGGGTTGCTGATGAGATTAGGGATTTGCCGGAGAAACTCGATGCTGTTATCCATGTTGACTCCGGTGGCCTCTCGGTTGGCCAATTGCAACGTATCGCGCTGGCACGGGCTTTGGTGCGTGCACCGCGATTCCTTTTCTTGGACGAGCCAACCGCGGCCCTAGACGGGGTTAGTGAGGCAGCTGTGGTGCGCGCCGTGCAGGCGGCCGCGGCTCGCGGGTGTGTGGTGATCGTGGTTGCACACCGACCATCATTGATGGTCATCGCGGATCAAATTGTCCGCATCGGCGCCGATGACACGAAGATCGAGCCAGCCCCTATTGGGGCGACCATGGCGAACACCACTGTTATCACCGGTGTCGGCTGGTGAGCCCGATCAGAGGACTTTGGCAGGCGATGGCGGCCCAGCGCAAGGAGTTAGCGCTAGCTGGTCTGCTTGGGGGGTTGGCTTCCTTATGTGCGGTGGCACTGCTCGGCACGGCCGCATGGTTGATTTCCCAAGCTTCGGAGTACCCGCCGGTACTCACCTTGACGGTCGCCGCGGTGCTGGTTCGAACTTTCGCGTTGGGGCGTGCCTTCTTGCGCTACGCCGAGCGCCTAGTGGGCCATGACGCGGCTTTTCGTGGGCTAACCGAATTACGGGTTCGAGTTTATGAGCGTCTTGAGCGTATTTCTCCGGTAGGCCTGGGTCGATTCACTAAAGGTGATTTACTAAATCGCTTGGTACTCGATGTTGATGCGGCGCTTGATCTGCCACTGCGAATTGTGCTGCCTTGGGCGCAAGCGGTTTTTGTATCTGTAATCACTGTTGCCTTCTTAGCTTGGCTACTTCCTGGGGTTGGGCTTATCGTCGGCTTAATTGTCGTGCTTGCACTCATCGTTTCCCCGCTGATAATAGGACGCACCACGCGACGCGCTGAATACCTGCTCGCACCGAGTAAAGCCGAACTCACCAGTGTCGTCGTAACCGCCTTGAACAGTTGCGCGGACCTAAGCGCCAATGGCCGCATTCTCGATACGACGACCCGAGCGCACATCATTGACGACTCCATCACAGCGCTTTCACGCCGCGAGTCATTTGCGCTTGGTATCGGCGGGGCTATTGCGACGGTGCTGCAGGGTCTTGCGATTTGCGTAACGCTAGTTATTGCAATTCCGGCGGTGGCAAGTGGGCGCATCGAACCTGTTTGGCTAGCCGTGGTAGCCCTCTTACCCCTTGCGCTGATTGAGGTTTTGGCAACCTTGCCCGGGTCAGCTCTGGCTTATGCGCGGCTAAAGGGTTCGGCCGATCGCATCGCGGGTGTCATGGATTCACCCGATCCGGTGGTTGCCCAAAAAAATCCCATGGCACTTGATGCAGGCCCATCTGACATCGCCCTACGTGACCTATCGGTCAGCTGGAGCGCGGCACGGGTCCTTAACGGCATTAGCTTTGACTTATTAGCCGGCCATCGACTGGCGGTCGTTGGGCCAAGTGGTTCCGGGAAATCCACCCTAGCCGCAGCCTTGATGGGCTTTTTGCCATATGAAGGATCAGCTCGCATCGAGGGTATTGAACTCAGTTCGGTACTAGGTGATGACTTGCGCGAACACATCAGCGTACTTTCGCAGCAGGCCCATATATTCGATACCACCATCGATGAAAATATTCGACTAGGCCGCGAGATCGATGAGTCTGCAGTATGGCGATCCCTGGAGCAGGCGCAGCTGGCGGTGTGGGCTCGTTCACTACCTGATGGATTACAGACTTCGGTCGGAACTTTTGGGATGTCAATTTCTGGTGGCGAGGCGCAGCGCCTTGCGTTGGCGCGCTTCTTGGTTCAACCTCGTCCGGTCGTGATTCTTGATGAGCCGACCGAGCACCTTGACAGGGAAACTGCTCAAGAACTTGAGAATACGCTTTTTTCTGCACTAACCGGGTTCACCACAATTGTGATCACCCATAGATTAAGTAGCCTGCAGCGAGCTGACAATGTCATCGTGTTGCAAGCTGGCGTGGTTTCCGAGCGTGGGACAGTCGAAGAATTGAGTGACCGCGGTGGCTGGTTCTCGAAGCAGCTAAAAAGTGAGGAAGAGGATCTTCGGGTCCATTCGTTCATTTCGCAGTTGCCAATCGGGCGGGGCGCACCAGTACCCCACGCAACGGGGTTTAACTAAACGAGGGTTTGGAAAAAGTTGGCTCATTCACAGTGGGATGTTGCCGTGCAGCCCGCGCACCCCTGGGGTGTCAAGGATGATCTTGGCGACTGCGCGTCGGGTAAGACGCGGTTCTACCACCTCATCGACAACGCCAAGCTCTAAGGCCTTGGTGATGCCGCCGGAGATAACCTCATGCTCGGCGGCAAGTTCAAGTTCAACTTGGGCGCGGGCATCTTCGGGTACATCGGCAAGGCGGCGACGGTGCAGGATGCGAATTGCGGCGACCGATCCCATGACCGCGACCTCGGCACTGGGCCAAGCGAATACGCGGGTAGCGCCAAGGGATGAAGAGTTCATCGCGACGAAGGCGCCGCCATATGCCTTTCGGGTTACGACGGTAACCCTGGGCACGACGCACTCGGCGAATGCGTGGAGGAGTTTTGCACCTCGGCGCACCACGCCTTCCCACTCTTGGCCGAGGCCGGGAAGGTAGCCGGGCACGTCAACGAGCACGATGAGCGGCACGGCAAAGGCATCGCACATGCGAACGAAACGAGCCGCCTTTTCGGCGCTCGAGGAGTCAAGGCAACCACCCAGGCGCATTGGGTTATTTGCCACGACGCCGACGGTGCGACCGCCGAGGCGCCCAAGGCCGACCACGATATTGGGGGCCCACCTGGTATGGAGCTCCTCGAAGCTGCCGGCATCGACAAGACCTTCGACAAGTGGATGGACGTCGTAGGCCCGGCGCGCCGATTCGGGCAAAAGTGCACCAAGGTCGGTGTCGGCAATGGCGTCTAGATTCAATGAACCTTGGTGGCCAAGCAATGCGGCCAGCGTGCGCGCGTGATCGAGTGCATCTTGTTCGCTCTCGGCGACTATATGCACCACGCCACTTCGGCGGCCGTGGGGTTCTGGCCCACCCAGTGTCTCCATGTCGACGTCTTCGCCGGTTACGGAACGGACGACTTCGGGCCCCGTTACGAAAATTCGACCGGCGGGAGCCAAAATTACAATGTCGGTGAGGGCTGGGCCGTAGGCGGCGCCGCCAGCTGCTGGGCCAAGTACCACCGAAATTTGCGGGACTTTACCGGAGGCGCGGGTCATTGCCGCAAATACGCGGCCAACGCCATCAAGGCTTGCAACGCCTTCGCGCAAGCGTGCGCCGCCGGAGTGCCAAATCCCGATTATTGGAGCCGAGTCAGCAAAAGCTCTGTCATATGCGGTGACGATCGCGCGGCAGCCCTCGCTACCCATCGCGCCGCCTTGAACGGTGGGGTCGGTAATAAAAGCGACGACATTGGTGCCGTTGACGCGGCCCACCGCTGCGAGTACCCCGCGGTCATCCTCTGGGGTAATAGTGATGAATTCACCGTTGTCAAAGAAGTTAAGGAGCCGGGCGCGAGGAGACCTTGGGTCAAGCGCAATGGCGGCTGCCTCGGTCATCTCAGGCACTCCTGAAAACAAGGGCGACATCGTGGCCACCGAAACCAAATGAGTTATTCAATGCCGCGATATCGCCGGCGGGCAATTCACGTGGCTTACCTGCGACGACATCAAGATTTATTTGCGGGTCAAGGTTATGCAGGTTTGCTGTAGGTGGAACAAGGCGATCGCGCAGTGTGAGCACGGTGAAGATTGATTCAACGGCGCCCGCCCCACCAAGGAGGTGACCGGTCATGGATTTGGTGCCTGTTACCGCGACGTTCTCGGTGTGCGCTCCGAGGGCAGCGATGAGCGCGGTACTTTCGGCAATGTCACCTTGTGGTGTTGAAGTGGCATGGGCGTTGACGTGCACAATGTCGGTGGTGGTGAGGCCGGCGTCAGCGAGTGCTTCGGCAATTGCTCTTGCTGCGCCGCGACCTTCTGGGTCGGGTTGCGCAATATGGTGGCCATCCGAGGTCAAACCGGAGCCCCCGTAGACACCATAGATCTTCGCCCCGCGTGCAGCGGCAAACTCAGCCGACTCAAGCACCATGATGCCGGCGCCTTCACCCATCACGAAGCCGTCGCGATCAATGTCGTACGGGCGCGAGGCGGCTGTTGGGTCGTCATTGCGAGTTGATAAGGCACGCATCGCAGCAAAGCCGGCCATGGTCACCGGGTGAATGACCGCTTCGGTACCACCGGCTACGACAACGTCAGCGCGGCCCTCTTGGATCATGCGGGCTGCGTAAGAGATGGCTTCGGCACCTGAAGCGCAGGCACTCACCGGTGTGTGGATACCGGCGCGAGCGCCGATTTCAAGGCCAACGTGGGCGGCAGAGCCATTGGGCATGATCATCGTGACCATATGCGGAGAGATCCGGGAGGCGCCGCGTTCAAGTAGTAAGTCATAGGAATTTATAAGTGATAGCAGGCCACCCATGCCGGTGGCGACAACAGCGCCTAAGCGGTCAGGATCAATCTCTGGGGTACCGGCGTCGGCCCATGCCTCGCGCGCGGCAACAAGTGCTGCTTGCTGAGATCGGTCGAGCTTGCGGGCCTCGTGGGGCGGTAAGCAGGTGGCCGGGTCGACCGCCATGATGCCGGCTATCTTGGCCGGCTGGTCAGCGGGCCAAGGCTCGTCGATTAGGCGGATTCCGGAGGTGCCCGCGAGAATTCCGCGCCAAGTGCTGTCGACATCTTTACCAACGGGCGTAATCATGCCCAGGCCGGTGATGACTACTTGACGGGTCATGCGGGGTCTCCTCGTTCAGTCGATTTGATGCGGTGTTTAACCGTGGGGCTGCCGGTGGCAACCCCACGGCCATCTGATTAAGAGTTTGCCGAGATGAAAGTGACGGCGTCGCCTACGGTCTTTAGGTTCTTGACCTCGCTGTCGGGGATCTTCACGCCCCACTTGTCTTCGGCCGCGATAACAACTTCGACCATCGACAAAGAGTCGATGTCAAGGTCATCAACGAATGACTTGTCGAGCTGAACATCGGCAACCGGTACCCCGGCTACTTCATTAACGATGGCCGCGAGGCCCTCGAGGATTTCCTGGCTCATTGCTTTCCTTTCGTGTTG
>JBIIOU010000072.1:0-9696 GCA_044336815.1 Candidatus Nanopelagicales bacterium
GTATGAAGGCACGGGGTGTTCAATCTCCCAAGCCAGCGCCAGTGTGCTCTATGAGTTGGTTCAAGGGTTGCCGGTCGCCGATGCCGAGAAGATTCGACTCGCTTTTGTTGAGCTAATGCACAGTCAGGGAAATGCCGAACCTGACGAGGAAGTTTTAGGCGATGGCGTTGCTTTTGTGGGCGTTGCAAAGTATCCGGCCCGGATCAAATGTGCCCTCCTCGCTTGGATGGCACTTCAAGATGCCGAGATTAAAGCTGATTTAGTGATGACCGCTCCATTGGATGAGAAATGAGGATGCGATGAGTATTGCGACCGAGGACGACGTAATTGAGGCTATGAAGGATGTAGTCGATCCTGAGTTAGGTATAAATGTGGTCGACTTAGGCCTGGTCTATGGGGTGAGTGTCGATGATGGCAATGTGGCGACGGTCAATATGACGTTGACATCGGCGGCCTGCCCGCTAACTGATGTAATTGAAGATCAGACGCGGGCGGCGCTCTCCGCTGTGGTATCCGATTTCGCCATTAATTGGGTCTGGATGCCGCCATGGGGGCCGGATAAAATCACCGATGATGGCAAGGACATGTTGCGAGCCTTGGGCTTCAACCTCTAGGGAAACCGGTGTGGTTTTTCAGGTGATGTTTTGCTCATAGAATGCTCATGTCATGATTACAGCCACTGGAGTTGAACTGCGCGCAGGGGCCCAACTTCTAATAGGCGATGTCTCGATTCGCATTGGAAAAGGCGACCGGGTTGGTCTGGTGGGCCGTAATGGGGCGGGTAAAACTACTTTCACCAAGGCGCTGGCCGGCGAGGCAGTTCCAGCTCAGGGCCAAATAACCTGCACCGGCACCGTCGGATACCTGCCGCAGGATCCACGTTCGGGGGACCCCGAGGAGCTGGCCCGTGATCGAATATTGGAGGCGCGTGGACTGCGCGATGTAATGCGGCGAATGCAAGAGGCCAGCATGCAGATGGATACTCCAGATCAAGATGAGCGTGATCGCATCATAAATCGCTACGCGCGCGCAGAAGCGGAGTTTGAGGCCCTGGGAGGTTACGCTGTTGAGTCTCAGGCGGCTGCGATCGCGGCGTCAGTAGGCCTTGAAGAGCGAATACTTAGTCAGCCACTGGGCACACTTTCGGGTGGCCAGCGGCGGCGGGTTGAATTGGCTCGTATTTTGTTCAGTGGAGCAGATGTGTTGCTGCTTGATGAACCGACCAACCACCTGGATGCAGATTCTGTGCGCTGGTTGCACAAGTTCCTGGCTTCATACGAAGGCGGCTTCGTTGTCATTAGCCATGATGCGGCGTTGCTTGAAGGTACCGTCAACCGAGTTTGGCACCTCGATGCAAACCGGCGCGAGATTGATATTTATACACTTGGCTGGAAGGCATACCTAACGGCGCGTGAGACTGATGAGCGTCGGCGAAAACGCGAGCGCCGTAATGCGGAGCAACAGGCCGACTCCCTGCGCAATCAAGCCGAGCGCATGCGAGCAAAGGCTTCGAAGGCAAAAGCCGCGCAAAATATGCTCCGGCGAGCTGACACCTTGTTGGCCGGGGCCGACGAAGTACGACGTGCCGATAAAGTCGCCAAACTTCGGTTCCCTACACCGAAACCATGTGGGCGCGTCCCCCTGTCGGCCACCGGACTTTCCCGTTCCTACGGCTCACTTGAAGTATTCACGGATGTCGATCTATCTATCGATAGAGGATCGCGGGTTGTGATTCTCGGCTTAAATGGCGCCGGCAAAACGACCTTGTTGCGAATTTTGGGAGGCGTTGATCTACCCGATACCGGTGTTGTCGAGCCCGGCCACGGAGCAGTGGTTGGTTACTACGCGCAGGAGCACGAAACATTAGACCCGAGCGCGACAGTACTGGAAATGATGAATCGCAATGCACCGGATTTGGATGACACTCGCAAGCGGACCGTCCTGGGCTCGTTCTTGTTCGCAGGCGATGATGTACGTAAGCCGACTTCGGTCTTATCAGGTGGTGAGAAAACTCGATTAGCCCTTGCTTGCTTGGTGGTATCGGGCGCAAATGTGCTGCTTTTAGATGAACCAACGAACAACCTCGACCCGGCTAGCCGGGAGGAGGTGCTGCAAGCCTTACGCTCATATGAGGGGGCGGTGGTCCTGGTATCCCATGACCCCGGTGCAGTTGCAGCACTTGATCCCGAGCGGGTGCTGATCTTGCCTGACGGTGATGAAGACCTCTGGAATGCGGACTACGTAGATTTAGTTGAACTAGCTTAAGAGCAATTGGGAGACGACATGTCGGACAATTTCACAGAGCTTGACGGCGTCCGGATTCAACGGCGCGATCAGGTACTGCACGTCACCTTGGCCAACCCCGATAGTCGCAATGCCCAATCACCAGCAACCTGGCGACGCCTTGCGTCGATCGGCGAACTCGTTACCGAAGAGGTGCGGGCCGTTGTCTTAGCGGGGGAGGGGCTCAGTTTCTGTGCAGGCCTTGATCGTCGCATGCTAAGTCCCGAAGGCATCGAAGGCGAAGAGTCACTTATGTCTCTCGCCGGCTCTGAGAGCGCGAAAATTGACGAGTTCATCACAATTTTCCAATCGGCATTTACTTGGTGGTCTGAGACCCCAGCAATTACCATCGCGGCGGTGCAAGGGCATGCAATCGGGGCTGGATTTCAACTTGCGCTTGCCTGTGACCTAATAGTTGCTGCTGAAGATGCTCTTTTTGCAATGCGTGAGACTTCACTTGGTCTGGTTCCTGATCTAACCGGAACTTCGCGGCTCGTTAAGAGAGTCGGATATTCAAAAGCCCTCGAAATTTGTGCAACCGGTCGTTTCGTTGACGCCGATGAAGCGGTGCGTATTGGGATTGCTCATTCAACGGCACCACTGTCGGAGTTGGGTCAGCACACCGACTCTTTGGTCGCGTCATTAACCACAGCGCCGGCGGGTGCAGTTCGAGAATTGAAGTTACTTCTGCGGGCGGCTGAAGTAAACACGCCACCGGAACAGCATCGAGCTGAACGCATCGCGCAGTCGAAGAGACTCATTGATCTCCATGCTGCAATGAAAGGATAAGAGTGTCAAACGAGAATGTCTGGATCGCCTATCGGTCAATGACCCGCGATCGATCGATAAGTGCGAAGTCGGTCAACCGAGCCTTGATCCGACGCATCCTTGGCTACGGGCGCCCGTACCGACTCTTTATTGCTGCATTCTTAGTGACACTTGTTTTCACTTCATTACTGAGCGTTGCGCAGCCTTTGCTCTTCCGTCGAATCATTGACCAGGGCATTAGCGTTGGGGATTCCCGTCTTGTCACCGTCACAGCAGTACTCATTGGCGTCATTGCCATTGTTGATGCGGGACTTGGACTCGTGGCTCGCTGGTTCTCATCACGCATCGGCGAAGGGCTCATCTATGACCTACGTACCGAGGTTTACTCGCATGTCCAGGACCAATCGGTGGCCTTCTTTACGCGCGCGCAGACCGGAGCCTTGATCTCACGGCTCAATAGCGATGTCATAGGAGCTCAACAGGCCTTTACATCAACCCTTGGTGGAGTGCTTGGCAACATGATCTCGCTGGTGATTGTGCTGATCACTATGTTCATTCTGTCCTGGCAAGTAACCCTTGTCTCGCTCCTGCTTGTCCCACTGTTCATCGTCCCTGCTCGGTGGATGGGCCGACGCCTTCAAGGTATGACCCGTCAGTCCATGCAACTGAATTCCGATATGAGTGTTCAGATGTCCGAGCGCTTCAACGTCTCGGGAGCCTTGCTCGTAAAGCTGTTTGGACGGCCATCCGATGAAGCCGCGAACTTCTCCGGGCGCGCTGAACAAGTGCGCGACATCGGGGTGAAAATGGCGATGGCTAACAGGTGGTTCTTTACGGCGTTGACATTGGTGGCGGCATTGGCAACAGCAATCACCTATGGGCTTGGGGGTAATTTAGTTATTTCTGGGGTTCTGACCCTGGGCACGCTTCTTGCTTTGGTCGGCCTGCTGGCACAGCTCTACGGCCCACTCACAGCCCTGTCAAATGTTCGAGTCGAAGTAATGACAGCGCTCGTTTCTTTCGAGCGGGTATTCGAGATTTTGGATCTACCCCCCTTGGTGCGCGATGCTCCTGGTGCACGGCCTGTGGCAACTGGTCCATTAGGAGTTGAGTTTGAAGAAGTGTGGTTCCAGTATCCGACGGCCGACCAAGTTTCGCTGGCTTCGCTGGAGTCAGTTGCGCGCCAAGATGCCGGTCAAGCCGGTGTCGACGTGCTACGTGGCATGTCATTTGAGGTGCCATCTGGCACCTTGACAGCGTTGGTGGGCCCGTCTGGTGCCGGTAAAACCACTGTTAGCGCCTTGGTCAACCGCCTCTACGATGTAAGTGCTGGCGCCGTGTTAGTAGGAGGAGAGGATGTGCGCGAATTGCAGATGCATTCGCTGCATCAGGCGATTGGCACAGTGACCCAGGATGCGCATCTATTTCACGACACCATCAGAGCGAATTTGCTCTACGCCAAGCCTGATGCCACCGAAGATGACATGCTGGCAGCTTGCCGCTCCGCACAGATTGCAGATTTGATCGAATCTTTACCGGGCGGATTTGATACCGTGGTTGGCGACCGAGGCTATCGGTTATCCGGAGGCGAAAAACAGCGGATCGCCCTTGCGCGGCTGTTGTTGAAAGCTCCTCGAATCGTGATTTTGGATGAAGCTACCGCGCATCTTGATAGTGAAAGTGAGGTTGCGGTGCAACTGGCGCTAGACTCGGCTCTTGTCGGACGCACCTCAATCGTAATTGCGCACCGGTTGTCGACAATTCGCCGGGCCGATCAAATACTCGTTGTCGTTGATGGGCAAATCGCCGAACGCGGAACACATGAAGAGTTGATCAGTGTCGGCGGTGCCTACTTTGATTTGTACGAGGCGCAGTTCGCCGACCAGCCCACGACGAACTAGAAGAGTTGGGCCAAGTTAAACGGGGGCCGTGTCACGTGAATCCTCTTTGGCTTCACGCCGTAGGAAGACGTACCACCCAACAATCGCCACGCCAGCGAAAAGGAGCCACTGTCCCGCATAGGACAGGTTCATGGTGTCGTCGATCTGCGGTGCAGACACGAACGCGAGCACCTCTTGTGATGGAGTGGTGGCGGTGAGCCTTAGGTAACCATCGAAATCACCGGCTAATGGAAGCACTGAGGGATCAACGGCGCCGACCATTTTTGCTGGCAGTCCCGTGCGGGAGGCTTCATCGATCTGTTCAAAACCATGCCAGGAACCGATGACTGCAACCTGGCCGGAAGGCGGATCCGGGATTTCCGGAGAGGTGGTGGCCGAAGCGCTAACTGGCAGCCAACCTCGAACAATCCACACGCTGCGACCGTCAACTAGTTGTAGGGGAGTGAGAACCCAAAATCCATTTCGCCCATCTTGGGGGCGCTGACGCACCACTACTTGCGTTGACAGGTCGTAGGTACCGGTCACCGACATGCTCTCCCAGTCGGGGGGCTGATCGACGATCGCTAATAGTTCACTTGGCTTGGCGGAGGCAGCTTCTTCCAAGGCGATGCGCTGGATCTGCTTTTCGTTTGCTCGCTGCCATTGCCAACGACTCAAAAGTCCAAAGGCAACAATCGCGACCAAAACTAGGGTGGTAAAGGCAATCCACCTACGAGTCCGAAGTAACGCGAGCATGGTGCCAGCCTATGGCTGAGGTGAATCAAAACTTCCGGACCGCGGCAGGGCCGGCTGACTTTGCTCCGCAACCCCTAATTCGCCAGGCTCATCATTCTCGCGGCCGGCATTTGCCACCACCACAGCAAGGTAGGGAAGGACCACGGCACCGGCAAGGAGCACCCACCGGGGCCAGCCGGGCACAACGATCGCCCCAAGAACACAGGCGGTTCGTATTCCCATTGAGATCAAGTAACGACGGGTGCGCCCGGTCTGTTCTTGGCTCAGGGGCCGCTGCGCCCCAGTTATCGTAAATACCTCTATTTCGGGCGCCTTGTCCTTAGCCACGGATAGCCCCAAATCGCATAATGTCACCGTAAGGCCAAATGGTGGGTCGCGCCTACTGGGGCACAAGAAAATGACTGTTCACTAGGTGTTAGGTTCGCCACCATGAGAAATCGCACATTCGGCATGGCCGAAGTCGTTGGCACCTCACCGGACAGCATCGAGGCGGCGGTCAGTACCGCGGTCGAGAGGGCGGGCAAGACGATGAAGCACATCGACTGGTTTGAAGTCACTCAGGTTCGCGGTTACGTCAAAGATGGTGCGGTCGATCACTTTCAGGTGTCCATCAAGGTCGGGTACCGGCTTGAGGATGTCTAATGCGTGTTCGCCGGAGTGATCCGCTAAGCACCGGCCGCGAGGTCGATCGCTTGATGGCGTTCAGCGATGGAGTGGTTGCCGTTGCCATCACTTTGATGGTGCTGCCGCTGATCAATATTCAAGGGCCGCCTCCGGGCGAGCCCCTTTACACGGTGGTTACGAAGAACTTAGGCCAAATAGTTATTTTCCTATTTACTTTCTACGTGGTCGCTGTTATGTGGCGGCTACACAGTCGAATATTTGGCCAAATTCGCGGCTACGACAACCCACTATTTTGGTTGAACACTACCTGGCTCGCAGCAATCGTGCTGTTACCTTGGTTTAGCAGCCTCTACGGAGACACCTTCGCAATAAGTGGATCGTTCACGGACTTCACTACTACGGCGACAGCTGACATTGCGCTGTTCTATTGGCTTCTCATGGCCAGCGTGAGTGCACTAGGCACCTTGATGGGGCGTCACTTGAGCCGCAATCCACGTTTGCTCTTGCCTGGATCTGAGGCCGACATTCTCACTGGCGCAGCGCGTTACCGCGGATGGATCATTGCTGGATATTTCTTATTCATCGGTGTCATGAGTTTGTTCTCACCAATCATTGCTTCCTATCTCCCTATTGGCATCTTCGTTCTGAGTGTGTTTCTCAAGCCGAAACAAATACGTGCAGAGGTGCAATCAAGCGCGGTAACAGACTCGAATGGAGAAACATCGTGAAAGATATTGCTCTAGTCACCGGTGGAAATAGAGGTATCGGTCTCGCCATCGCTTTAAGGTTGCGGGCAGCTGGCCATGAGGTCGTGGTGGCTTGTAGATCCGGTCAAGCGCCCGAGGGTTTAGCAGCGGTAGCGATGGATGTTTCTGATCCGGCTTCGATTGATTCGGCATTTACTAAGGTTGAGTCAGAGTTTGGTCCGGTGTCCATCATCGTTGCTAATGCTGGAATTACTCGTGACGGGCTCTTAATGCGCATGAGCGATGAGGACATCGACGACGTACTCACCACCAATTTAGCGGGAGCTATACGTATTTCACGGCGTGGTTTGCGCGCGATGATTAAGGCTCGTGAAGGTCGCATCATCTTCATTTCATCGGTAGTCGCAATGCTGGGATCTGCAGGCCAGGTGAACTACGCGGCTGCCAAGTCCGGCCTGATCGGAGCCGGCCGGTCCCTGGCCCGTGAAGTTGGATCGCGGGGTATCACCGTAAATGTGGTGGCGCCTGGATTTGTTGAAACTGACATGACAGCTGACTTAGACGAAGAACGCAGGGCGTCGATCCTGGGCGCGGTGCCATTGGGACGTTATGCTCAACCCGACGAAGTCGCAGCACTTGTGCAGTTCTTGGTATCGAAGGATGCCAGTTACATCACCGGTGCTGTGATTCCCATTGACGGTGGACTTGGCATGGGCCACTAGGAAACGAGCAGGAGCAAATTCAAATGGGGATATTGCAGGGTAAGCGCATACTAATTACCGGGGTACTGACCGACCAATCCATCGCCTTCCACGTAGCCCGCTTAGCCCAAGAGCAGGGGGCGTTCGTCGTCCTGACATCTTTTGGACGAGTCATGTCACTGACCACACGCTCAGCCGGTCGGCTTCCGACGCTGCCACCGGTTATTGAACTGGACGTTACAAATGACGAAGATTTGACCGCCCTCGAAAGCCGGGTACGTGAGCACGTTGATGGGATTGACGGCGTATTGCATTCCATAGGGTTTGCCCCTGAGTCGGCGCTAGGCGGTAATTTTCTAGCCACGAACTGGGCCGATGCTGGTACCGCACTGCAAGTATCGGCGTTTTCCCTCAAGTCGTTATCAGTAGCAGCTGAGCCATTAATGGGGCCTGGAGGTTCGATTGTCGGTCTCGACTTCGACGCTGCCGTGGCCTGGCCTAAGTATGACTGGATGGGAGTAGCCAAAGCGGCGCTCGAGAGCACCTCTCGATATCTTGCCCGTGACCTCGGCCCGAAAGGGATCAGAGTTAATCTCGTGGCGGCCGGACCGATTCGTACCATGGCCGCGAAGAGCATCCCAGGTTTTGAAGAGTTTGAGGGGGTTTGGGGCTCGCGAGCACCTTTAAGTTGGGATCTCGATGATCCTGAACCGGCAGCCCGGGCTTGCGTTGCTTTGATGTCCGACTGGTTCCCAGCAACAACCGGGGAGATAGTGCATGTTGACGGTGGAGTGCACTCACAAGGTGCCTAGCAAACATCTGGTCCTAATTAGACACGCAAAGTCTGCATATCCAATTGGTGTTGCGGATCACGAGCGGCCCTTAAATGAACGGGGCGTACGCGATGGCACTGCGGTCGGGCGGTGGCTGGCTCAATCCGGCCTACTGGATCTGAAAATATCCGTCGTGGTGTCATCAGCCCGGCGCACGCAAGAAACCTGGGGCCTGATCATCGGTACTGATAACCACGAGATTTCGCGGACAGAGCCACGGCTTTATGAAGCCTCACAGCAAACAATTCTCGAGGTCATTAGAAAAACCCCGCTAGAGGTTGAGGCGCTAGTAGTCATCGCACATAATCCTGGGCTTGAAAATGTGGCTTCGAAAATCGCTAGTAATCGCGACTCAAGCTCTTACTTGATGCTAGCGGAAAAATTCCCGACATCCGGTGTCGCCGTATTCGATGTAATTGATTGGTCGACTATTACTGACCACTCAGCATTGCTTACTGAATTTAGCGTGCCCCGCGGCTAGCTGGTTGGTACGCGAGGTGACGGCGTGACCACACCGGCGCGGGCATCGGCTTCTTCAATATCTTCTCTGGTTATGCCGAGAAGATACAGCACCGAGTCAAGGTAGGGCACCGATAGTGCTGCGTCAGCGGCTTCGCGTGCCGCTGCTTTACCGTTAAACGACACCCCGAGTCCGGCAGCTTCGAGCATCGAAACATCGTTAGCACCATCACCAATCGCTATGGTGCGCCTCATCGGGATTTCGTATTTCGCGGCGAACTCCTCAAGTGCGGCCTTTTTGCCCTGACGATCAACGATGACGCCGACAACCTCACCGGTTAAGAAGCCATCGCGAACTCCAAGGTGGTTAGCTCTTATGTCATCAATGCCTAACTCATCAGCGATAGGCATGATTACCTCCGAGAAGCCCCCAGAAACCAGACAGACCCGGTATCCGAGGGTATTCAAAGTGCGGCAGAGGGTGCGAGCGCCAGGTGACAACCGCAGCCGGATTCTAACTTCGTCAAGAACACTGACCGGCAGGCCTTTCAATAAGGCGACACGTGCCCGCAGCGCGGCCACAAAATCCAGATCACCCGCCATTGCCTGCTCGGTGATTTGGGCAACTTGCTCACCAACTCCGGCATGTTCTGCGATGAGGTCAATTACTTCATTCTGGATCAGC
>JBIIOU010000073.1:0-9654 GCA_044336815.1 Candidatus Nanopelagicales bacterium
TCGGTTGCACCCAAGAAGAGTTAGCTAAACGTATCGGGCGTTCCCGACCACAAGTCTCAAACACGTTGCGGTTATTGAAGTTACCCCCTGATGTGCAACGCAGAGTTGCGGCCGGTGTTCTTAGTGCAGGTCACGCGCGCGCGTTGTTATCACTCGAAGATGAGCAGTCAATGGAAGAAATGGCGAAGCGCATCGTGGCCGAAGGCTTAAGTGTGCGCTCGGTCGAAGAACTCATTCTTGTCGGGGCGGCCGATGGCCGCGAACGCACGAAACGACAACGTAAACCTAAGAGTCGTGAAACGGCAATGGCTGACTTGGTAAATGACGTGCAGCAACGGATAGCTGATCAACTTGATACCAGGGTGCAAGTCGATGGGTTCATGAAGAACGCAGCTAGGGGCAAGATTGTTATTGAGTGCGCTGATGGTGATGACTTGCGCCGGATCGCTGACTTGATTGATCGCCGCTGATTACTGAGTTCAAGTGGTGGCGGTTTCCTTGATCTGAAGGTCGGGGGTCTTTCACTTCCGCAGCGCGGATGCAAGTAACGGTGCTTGTTCGATGGCATACGACCAGATCAAGTCGGGATCGATGCGGTGGTAGTGGTGGGCAAGCACGATTCGGAGGCGCGCAATGTTGCTCCAGTCGACCTTGGGATACTGGTCCATCCCGGCGTCGCTGACGTTGCTCGCGGCCTCTCCGATGATCTCCAGCGGCCTCTCCGTGGCGCGCAGAAGGACTTCATCAGGCACCTGGCCTTCGGACCGCAGACTGACAACGCCTTCAAGCTCGTCACACGCATCGAGGATGTCAGCGACGCGCTGATCGTCGCCGCGACTCATACGAGAACCGCCTCACGGCGGATGTGCTCGTCGCGGTCCTTCAGACCACCAGCCGACACCACGTCGACGCAGCAGGCGAGGAGCGCCTCCAGGTCGTCTTGGATGGCCATGAGATCTAGGAGCGACGCCCCGGGTTCGAACTCAACGAGGAAGTCGATGTCGCTGCCGGGGCGATCCTCACCGCGGGCAACCGAGCCGAACACCGACACGGAACGCGCGCGATGCCGGCGCGAGATGTCGTGTATCGCGTCGCTGTGGCGCTCCACCGACTCCATCCTCTCTCCCATGGGGCAAGGATATGGCCGCAGGCGACGACTGGCCGGCCGGACTCGCGATGACGGGTCCTATCGCGTGCTCGCCACCTGCGGGGGCCGGGTTGAACCGTGATTGTTGGGCACCGTTGCGTTGGCGGATCGCTGACCTGATTGATCGCAGCTAATACCGGCGCACCTCTTGCGCCCCAGCCCTTTTAGGTGCTGTGATAGCAGGTCCCGATCCTTTTCATTTAGAAGGCGATACCTATGTACGTACTTCTCGCCTTGTCCAGCGCGGTCCTATTTGGCATCTGGGAATTTGGAATTGGTCGGTACCGAGGACGAGTGAAGGTCTACGGCATCATCCTCGTCAGCGCGATCGCAACAACAATCACGTATCTCCTAAACGGGGTATTTCGCCACGACTTGATGCTGGACAAGAATGATGTTATCCCCGGACTCCTCGGGGGTTGCTTCAATCTCATCGCAACCATACTCGCGCTCAAAGCTTTTCAGCGCGGGAAAATGGGTGTTGTCACCGGTGTAGCAGCAGCCAGCATCTTGGTACCACTTGGTTATTCGTACTTAATTGGTCAGGAACTCTCGCGTCTAGCTTTTGTCGGTATCGGAGTTACTATCGTGGGGCTTATCGCTTTTTACGTACCAAACATGAAGGGTAAACCGGGGGATAACAACTCAGTAATTGCGATCGCCCTAGCCGGCGGCGCCGCCTTATGTTGGGGGCTGGCAACGGTCGTTGTTGACATCGGCTCACGGGTCAATGTTGCCGGTTCGATGTTGATGACAATGATGCCGCAGATTTTGTTCACCTTTGTGGTAGTAGCCGTGATCCACCGCTCCTGGGGTGGGATGACGCGAAGAAGTATCGCTCCAATCGCGGGTGCCGGGGTTGCCCTCGCACTGGGAAACCTAGCCTTCTTCACCGCTGCCAACGAAGGGAACCTCGGTGTAGTCTCGGTGCTCGGATCCCTTGACCCCATAGTTGTCGCACTCTTGGCCCTTATCTTCCTTAAAGAGAAGATGGCCAGGTCAGATCAGGTCGCCCTTTTGATAGTAATCGCCGGCACTTGCCTCGTGGCGGTTTAACATTTGGGCCGTACCAACCATGACTTTCTAAACTTCGGCGGATTAGCTGCGGTTAATTGCTGTGTGAACGAGTTGAGCCGTGATCTCGCCCAGTGATAGTTGAGCAGCAGCCAGGGACTGCGGGAACAATGAAGTCTCAGTCATTCCAGGGGCGACATTCACCTCGAGGAACCACGGAGTACCAGCTGCATCAACTATGAGATCAGTTCGCGACCAGTCACGTAAGCCGAGGACACGATGTGCGGTAAGTGCGACATCAGCACAGCGCTGGGCGACCTCAGTCGACAGCCTTGCCGGTACGAAAAACTCAGTAGTACCAGCGGTATAGCGGGCAGTGTAGTCGTAAATTTCACTCAGCGGGACGACCTCAGCGAGGGGTAAAGTTTGCGGCCCGGTTGGGGTATCGAGCACCGAAACAGCGACCTCAACTCCGTGGACCCAACTCTCCATCAAGGCGACATCGCTATAGGCGAATGAACCGACCATCGCAGCGGGGAATTGCGCAGCCTCGTGAACTAAAGCAGCACCAAGTGCTGAGCCACCCTTGGTCGGTTTAACAATCAAAGGCAGGCCGACGGCGTCGAGTACGGCAGCGAGCACCTCACTGGCACCAAGCTCGCGAAAAGTTGAATGCGGCAGCGCTACCGAGGCGGGGGTATTAACCCCAGCATTAGTTAGCAGCGTCTTTGCCACCGGCTTATCAAAAGCGAGCCGGCAGGCGGATGCGATTGAACCCACGAATGGGATGTTTAACGAATGCAACACATCTCGCAGGGCTCCATCTTCACCGGCAGCCCCGTGCAGAACGGGTATTACGCAATCTGGGGCCTGCGAACGCAGCCGGGCAAGCAGCGTTGCATCAACATCGGATTCAATTACCTCAAAGTCAGTAGCTGCCCGCAAGGCTTTGGCAATTCGGCGTCCTGAACGCAGCGAAACATCACGCTCGGAAGAAAGACCACCTGCAAGAACTACAACCTGCATAACCTTTACCGCAGATCCGGTGCTGGCATGGATGAACCTGAAGCGGCATTCAGCCCACTAGTGGTACCGAAAGTATTAGCCAACTCAAGCTCGCCTTCAACGACAGCTGCCAGCCTGCGCACCCCTTCGCGAATTCGATCAGGTTCGGGGTAGCAATAGGAAAGCCGTAAGTTCTGTCGGCCTTGACCGTCAACATAAAAGCCGGTGCCCGGAACGTAGGCAACAAGTGCTGCAATAGCTCTTGGCAGCATGGCCGTTGCATCCAAACCATTTGGCAATGTCAACCAAGAATAAAAACCACCGGCGGGGATAGTCCAGGTGGTGCCCTCGGGCATCATCGCCTGCAGTGACTCAAGGAGGGCATCGCGGCGCTCCCGATAAAGCTCACGAAATACTTTTACCTGTTGGCGCCAAGGTTGGGTTGCCAGATATTCGGAGATAGTTAGTTGCGCAAAGTTTGATGGGCAAAGCACCGCGGATTCTGCAGCCAGCACCAATTTCTCGCGCACCCCGTGCGGGGCAACGGCCCAACCAACACGAAGGCCAGAAGCGATTGTCTTTGAGAATGAGCCGAGATAGATGACCCCATCTGCGTCGTCAGCGCGCATCGCACGTGGCACCTCACCATCAAAGCCGAGCAACCCGTAAGGGTCGTCTTCAAGAACTAGGATCCCCGCCTGCTGAGCGACGGCCAAAATTTCAAGTCGACGCTGCGCGCCTTGTGATACGCCGGCGGGATTATGGAATGAGGGAATGGTGTAGATCATCTTGATGCGCCGACCCGAGGCCCGAACGCGCACAATTGCCTCACTCAAAGCCGCAGGCACCAAGCCTTCATCGTCCATAGCGACATGCTCAACATCGCATTGATAGGCCCGGAAAACCCCGAGCGCTCCGACATAGGACGGCGCCTCTACAAGGACAACATCACCCGGGTCACAGAAAACTCGAGTGACTAAATCCAGGGCCATTTGTGAGCCTGTGGTCACCACGATGTCATCGGGGTGAGCGAGTACCCCGACATCGCGCATAACATCTAAAATCTGCTCGCGCAGCACTACGTCACCCTGACCGGAGCCGTACTGGAGGGCTTGGGCTCCGCGCTCCAGCAGCATGGTTTTTACTGTTTCGGCCAGTTGATCCATAGGCAAGGCCTGCACGAATGGCATCCCACCGGCTAAAGAAACCACCTCGGGGCGGGAAGCCACCGAGAAAAGCGCCCGGATCTCAGAGGCAGCCATGCCGTTGGTGCGCTCGGCATAAGAGTCAACCCAAGAATCGAGGCGAGAACCTGTCATAGCGCCTTACGATAGGCCACATGATGCGGATCCTTGGCTGGGCACTGCTCCTTTTGGGTGTTGGGGTGCTTGGCGGCTTCATCGCCCGGCTGGTTTGGCCGCATCCAGTGGCGCCCAATTACTTGCCGACTTCGGATTGATCGGCCGCGAATCTTAGATCCGCTCACGCCCATATCGTTGAAATCGGGGCGGCCAGGAGTCGATCCCCGAGTTCGAATGTGTCCGGTCCAGTGTGTAGAACGACGCCGGCGGCGAATCTGTCGCCTAGCTGGTCTCGCAACCATGCGAGATGCCTGGCATCTTTGCGTGTCACCGCTGAAGCTGCTTTCACCTCTATCCCGACAACCTTGCCCCCCGGGAGTTCAGCTACGAGGTCAACCTCTTGCCGTCCATGAGCCGTACGGACGTGGTGGAGGCGAACTGGATGAGCGGCCAGCGTTGCTTCAGGTGCGATCTGGGCATGAACGAAGGTGTCAATCATTCGTCCGAGCAGGTCTGAATCGGACAGCATTCCTTGTACGTCGAACCCCGCCGCTGCAGCCGCTAACCCCCCGTCGACAAGGTACCGCTTGGCGCGTTTCTCCAACCGTTGCAGGCGGTTCGTGGCCCACGCCGGAACGCGCACGGCAATACCCAGATCCGCCAGTAGCTCGTCGTAGCGCGCCGCTGTGCTGGAGGAGATGCCCGCTGCCTGATACAGGGTCACATCAGCGGCTAACCCGGCCGTGTTTAATGCCATCGCCTCAAAGTAGGCACCCATCTTCACCGGATCAGTTCCACCGATGAGCTCGGACACATCCTTGGTAACGAGTTGCTCAAGGTAGCTCCGCAGCCAAGCCCGCCGAACGCGCTCACTCTTCGCATCCACCACCTCGGGGAACCACCCGCGCATAGCGAGAGTGGCGTAATCGATGATGGTCAGCTGCTCGTTCGATTGGGTGGATGCAATATCCATGGTGGCCAGCCGATCAAGAAATCCAGGGCGGATGAGGTCGCCACCATTGACCTCGCGTTGAGTAAGGACACTCATCGCGAGGCGAACTATTCGACCGGTGCCCGACCAAGATTCACCCCGCAGGTCCGCGCGGACACTGCCAGTCAGGATGAAGCGCCCCGGTCGAGGATCAACATCGATTGCGCGCTTGACCGCTCCCAGAACACCCGGGACGGCCTGCCACTCGTCCAGCAGGAGCGGCTCTGCCCGACCCAGCAGCGCTGCATCAGGGTCAGCGACAAACGCGGCGGCGGCACCCGCACGATCCAACTGAACGGCCTCAGCGGCCAGCCGACGCGCACTGGTGGTTTTGCCTGCAGCCCGAGGACCGGTAATGAGGACCGCCGGGACCCCAGCGAGGAGTTCGCCCAGCGGCTCATCGGCGAGTCTCGGCCGGTATCGATCTCGTGGTGCCTCGTCTATCACCCCCCTAGACTAGCAAGAAATGACAGGCTTGACTAGCAAGAAATGACAGGCTTGACTAGCAAGAAATGACAGGCTTGACTAGCAAGAAATGACAGGTGGCCTGATCGGTCTAGCTCGGGGCGCAAAACCGCTTGAGGGCGGTTGCGATTGCCTCAGCCGACGCGTCTTGCATTTTGACATCTCTCAGCCGGGTCTCATCCATCGGGTTGGATAGGTATCCGAGCTCGACGCGAACGGCAGGAACCCGAGTCAGTCGAAGTAGATCCCACGTGCGTGGGTGGGTGCGGCAATCAACTGCACCTGTGCGCGCACAAAGTTCGCTTTGAATAAGTTCAGCCAACGCTCGACCATTTGCAGAGTGTGCGCCCGTATCTGGTGCGCCAAAATAGAAAGTGGCAGCGCCACAGGCTCTGTTACTAGCAAGTTGTGTGGCGTGAATTGAAACCACCAGATCAACACCGGTGCGATTGGCGAAATCCGCGCGCTCAGCCTCACCTAAAGCATTATTTGGTTGCGCGATATGTGTTAGTAGGACTTGGGTTCCAAGCGCAGCTAGTCGACCCTCGACGCGCACCGCAACCGCGTTGCAGAGTTCAGCGCCAAGGTCGCTGCCAGGATCAAGTAGCACAACTTTGTCAGCAATCCCGGTCTGCAATGAAGTTAGACTCACATGGTCGCGTAGCCGCGCAGCATTGCCGCCACTGATGGTTCGCATGAGCCGGTCGAAAGCCTTAAATGACTCAGGGCCACAAATACCGTCAGCATCAACGCCAACACCTCGTTGAAATTCACGTAAGGCGGTATCGGTGTTCTTGCCGAAGTAGCCATCAGCTCGACCACTATCGAAACCAAGATCATTTAGGCGGCGCTGCAACTCAGCAACGTCATCGCCGGTGACCAAATGCCCAGGCGCATAACGCAATACTCGATCACCAAGTTGCCAGCGTGCTTCATCAAGTTGATGAAATGTCTGTGGGCCGACTATCCCGTCAACAGTTAAACCGCGTTCTTGTTGAAAGGTACGAACGGCGCGGTCTAATGCTTCATCGAAGTTGTCGTCTGCGCCGGTGCCCAGAAGTTCAGCAGTTGCCGTCGCTGAATCTGGAAGTAGACCCAGATGCGCAAGCCGTGCGCGCACTTCCGCGACGGCCGCCCCGGTATCACCGTGGCGGATAACCACTACAGATACGGCGCCAGTTCAGCGAGTAGCGCTGCCTTGGGCTTGGCACCGATGATTGACTTAACAACCTCACCACCCTTATAAACATTTAGGGTTGGAATGGAAGTAATGCCGTAAGAGGCAGAGATTTGCGGGTTCTCGTCGACATTTAACTTGGCAATCACAATACTGTCGTTCTCGCTGGCGATCTCCTCGAGTATCGGGGCAACCATGCGGCACGGCCCGCACCATTCGGCCCAGAAGTCGACTATGACCGGCTTCTCACTTTGCAGCACATCTGCAGTGAAACTTTCGTCCGAGACCTTGATGGTCGCGCCCATTTTGTTCTCCCTTGTTATCTAGGTGAATCCTACTCGGCGGCTGCTAGATAACGCTCAGCGTCGAGCGCCGCTGCGCATCCAGTGCCAGCCGCCGTGATGGCTTGCCGGTAGGTGTGGTCGACGAGATCGCCGCAGGCAAATACCCCAGAAGCAGAAGTGCGGGTTGATGGTGCCTCGACGGTTACGTAGCCGGCATCGTCTAAAGCCACCTGCCCAGGAAGGAGTTCTGAGCGTGGATCGTGACCGATGGCGATGAAAAGCCCGGTCACGGCAAGCTCACGGGCTTCGCCGGTGACTGTGTCGCGCAGCGCCAACCCTGAAACCTTGGCATCACCTAATACATCTTCAACTGCACTGTTCCAGGCAAAACGCATCTTCGGGTTAGCTAACGCCCGCTCTTGCATAATTTTGCTGGCACGTAACCCGTCGCGGCGGTGGATAAGAGTCACGGTATTAGCAAATCTGGTCAAGAAGGTGGCCTCCTCAAGAGCAGAATCACCACCGCCAACGACGGCGATATCTTGATCTCGGAAGAAGAAACCATCACAGGTGGCGCACCACGAAACCCCGTGCCCGGAAAGCCGCTTCTCATTTGGTAAACCGAGCTCGCGGTAACCAGAACCCATAGCCAAAATGACTGACTTGGCGGTGTGGGTGCGACCGGTGCCATCTATAACAGATTTGGTGTCACCGGTTAGGTCTACAGAGGTGATGTCATCTGTGACTAACTCTGCGCCGAAACGTTCGGCTTGTGCTCTCATATTTTCCATCAGGGCTGGGCCCATAATGCCCTCAGGAAAACCGGGAAAGTTTTCAACCTCGGTCGTGTTCATTAGTGCCCCACCCGCGGTAACAGCACCTTCAAATACCAAAGGCTTCATTTGAGCGCGCGCGGCATAGACCGCCGCCGTGTAACCGGCAGGCCCCGAGCCGATGATGATGACTTCACGGTGCTCACTCACAGTCAAACCTTTCACGAAACGCAGATTCCCTAAAATGGCTACCCTTGACGATAACGATCTTAGGGTGCTGCTTGTTCCGCCAAATCCACCGCGATGGGCAACATGATGGATGGCCCACCTTGGCCACAATCCAGACCGACTAGCCAAGCCTTAATCGTCTTATTCGGGGTTAGGTCAAGGATCAAGCCGACCTCTTGCTGCTCGAACTTGGCCCGATCAATCACCACCGTGCCGAGTTCACCCGGGGGGATCAAGGACGCGATGCAGGCTCTGATGGTCTCAACGTTGGCGGTGAACCCGGTGTTACCTTCCACCAAATTGGCGGGGGTCTCTTGGACGATGCTGTCCATCGCGCGGGCATCTGCCACCCCGATTCGATCAAAAAGGTCACCGATTTGATCCTGCATGGTGGAGCGCGAGTAGGTGATTCCACTAGCTACTACATGCCGGGCCGGCATGGTTTGACCTGAAACCCCGGCCATCGTGTTGGGTTCTCCAGATTCAAGTGGGGTGGAATCAAGTTGGGCGGCTTCAACTTCAGTGGCACCGGCCTGGTCGGAGGTCAGGCCCTTTGTCACCGCGTCTGCCACTACTACTTCAGGGCTGGGAGCGCGGACAGCCTGTACGACCACCCCGAGGGCTAAGAAGGCAACGGAGGCCGCCACTAGGCCACTAACCCAGCGGGTGCGCCGGCGGGGAGACATAGCAGTGACGGTGGCCAACGGCCCAGCCACAATCAAGGGTGGCTCAGCGGCGATCGCAGCCGCCAGCCTCTCCCAGACGTCCCCAGGCATACGTTGATCTGGCAGCCCTGACTCGGAGCCACCTGAGTTCGGGCCTAAGAAACCCAACTCAGGAAGCGGCGCATCGAATGGGTCAACGGACCCTTGGGCGTCGTCAGACATGTGGTGCACCCCCCTCCGAGGTGTTAATTTCCGCTAACGGTGTCGCCGGTGCAGGTTTTGCTGGCGAGCCCATCTTCGGTATGACGGTGTCCGGCTCCTTGCGGTTCCGTAAGAACGCCAGCTCTTCGGCTAGGCGGGCTCGCCCGCGTGAGCATCTACTCTTGACCGTACCCGTGGGGCAGCCCAGAAGTTCGGCTGCTTCTTGAATCGAGCGGCCCTCAACGTCGACCAAGACGATCGCCGCACGTTGATCCGGGGGTAAATTAGCTAGGGCCGCAGCGATCACCAATTGGGTGTCGCGCCGACTGATTTGATCACCCGGGTCGGCCAGGGTTTGACCTAGATCATCGGGCAACGGCACAGCCGGGCGGCTCGAGCGCCG
>JBIIOU010000006.1:0-34386 GCA_044336815.1 Candidatus Nanopelagicales bacterium
ATTTGGCAACAAGCAATGGAATCGGCACTGGCCGGCACTTTACCGACAGATTTCATACTTACCGCTGATTACGGCTTACGGCCAGCGCGGGGCCTAACATCCTTACCGGGATTAATCGAAGTTGAAACCGGCGGAGATGTTTTCACTTTCGATAATTCCAATGCAGACGGCCTTGACCCAAATGCTCCGGACCCAAACGTCGTGGATCCAGCCGCACCCATCGAGCCGGCTCCAGAAGTCGAGCCGGTGCCAGTTGTTCCGGTGCCAGTTGTTCCGGTGCCAGTTGTTCCGGCACCGGTTGCCACCGTCGTACCGACACCCACACCGACGGGTTAGTGACTACATACCTAACAATTACATACCTAATGCGCCGCGCACCAGCGCAGCAACCTGACCACCATCTGCGCGGCCCTTAACCTGTGGCTGCACTAGTTTCATCACCGCACCCATCGCCGCTTGGCCAGTGGCCCCCTCGGCCGCAACCTTGGCGACCGCCGCATCAACCACCGCCTTTACTTCGGCTTCACTCATCGATTCCGGCAGGTACTTTGCAATCACACTGAGCTCTGCTCGTTCGCGATCTGCAAGGTCGGGCCGATTTGCGGTGTCATATGCCTCGGCTGACTCCCGTCGCTTCTTACCCTCGCGCCCTAACACCGTCAAAACATCGTCATCGGTTAACTCACGTGCCTCTTTACCTGAGACTTCCTCACTCGTAACGGCCGTGAGAACCATGCGCAGGGTCGCCACCGTGAGTTCATCCCGGGCTTTCATTGCGGTCGTTAGATCACTTTGTAATTGTGCTTTTGAGGTTGTCATGCCCCCATTGTCGCAGGCTGACGGCCATAGATGGCACGATCAACCTATGCGTGGCTCCACCAAGGCCCTATTGGGGCTTTTTGCTGCCGGGACGGCGGGGTTGGTCTATGCCCGATGGGAGGCACAGGCATTTACCCTGCGTCGAGTAAGTGCGGCGGTACTACCAACCGGCCAGCCCGCGATGCGGATTTTGCATCTATCAGATCTGCATTTGGTACCAGGTCAAAGCCGCAAACAAATGTGGGTGCAATCTCTTCGCGAACTACGACCAGATGCCGTAATTGTGACCGGCGATTTTCTCTCGCATCTTGATGCGGTGCCCCACGTCATGGATACCCTTGATCCGCTCTTTGACTTGCCCGGCGCATTTGTGCTCGGCAGTAACGACTACTACGCGCCCCGGCCAATCAATCCCGCGCGCTATCTCGCCGGGCCCTCCGGCCTCGAACCAAATCGACCGATGCTGCCTTGGGCGGATTTAGTTAACGGACTCACCGATGCGGGCTGGCTTGACTTAAGTAATCGACGAGCCACCATGAAAGTTGACGGCCGCCACGTTGACGTTCGAGGGGTAGATGATCCACACATTGGCCGCGATAAATATGAAGAGGTAGCGGGCGCTTTCGATCCGGCGGCCGACCTTGCACTTGGCGTCACTCACGCTCCTTATCTACGCATCCTTGATGGCATGACCGGCGATGGCGCAAATCTGGTGCTCGCCGGCCATACTCACGGCGGCCAACTGCGTCTTCCCGGTGTCGGCGCCTTGGTAACTAATTGTGATCTTGACCGGGCTCGAGCGCGGGGGTTATCCCGTCACGGCACCGCGCATCTTCATGTGTCAGCCGGCCTCGGCACCTCCCCTTACGCCCCGATTCGCTTTGCCTGCCCCCCCGAGGCCACTTTGCTGACGCTTACCGCGGATTAACGAAGGCAGCACCTGCCAGCCAATAACCACCCTTAGCGCTCCGTTAGACTCCGCAAGTCCTTCGGGGTGTGGCGCAGCTTGGTAGCGCGCTTCGTTCGGGACGAAGAGGCCGTGGGTTCGAATCCCGCCACCCCGACGCCAGGTCGGGGGCTGATCACTTGATCGGCCCCCGGTCAATTACCCAGTAACGAACGCCCGAAAAAACGTGCACATCCGAGCGAAGGGCCCAAGATGACTGTTCCAGATCGCCGGCCTGATCGTGCGGAGTTTGGTCCCGTCACCGCCGAATATGTAAAAGCAATGGGTTGGCGCTCAGTGAATGCCCACACCCACATCTCGCTGGTACACCGCTACGCATATGTGGAAGTTCCGAAAGCCGGATGCGGAACCATGAAAGCCACGTTGGGCGGCCTAGAAGCAGCACGGCTCGGGCCTAAGTTGGTCGAGCGAGTGCAGGCGGCACCGCATGACCGCACCAAGATGACACCCTTCGTGAAACCATTTCAATTACCCCCCGACCAACTCGAGGAAGTGTTTACGTCCGCCGGGTTCACCCGCTTCGCGGTAGTTCGTGATCCCGCAGCACGACTGCTCTCTGGGTATCTTGAAAAAATCCGACAGGGCTTGCAGCAAAGTCAGCCAATTTTCGAGTTCTTGGCAGCACAAGGCCGCGCACCGAAGTCGGCCGCCGATATTTCGTTCGCGGATTTCATCGAGGTGATCGGCGCTCAGGCTTCACGCGATCAGGATCCGCATTGGCGGCGCCAGGTAGATCATCTTGGCCTGCCCGAAATGAAATATGACGCACTGATTCACCTCGAACAGCTCGGGGATTCCTGGCACCAAATCGGAGAGTTGATAAAAGTGCCTGATGTGCAAGAGCAATTCTTCTGCCGCAACTCAACTCATGCAGGCGCGCACCTAACCGAGCATTACACACCAGAACTGCTCGTGCGGGTAGCCGAAATTTACGCTGAAGACTACGCAGCCTTCGACTACCCGGTTACATCCCAATAATTCGGGTTACATCACTGCGTTAAGAAATCTTTGAGTCTCCGGCAGTCGTGCGCCATCAAACATCATCCCCGGAGTGCCTTGCTCCAAGATCACACCCTCGTGAAAGAAACACATTCGTGACGCGACTTCACGCGCGAATCCCATCTCATGCGTGACAACAATCATTGTCGTGGAGTGGTCCTTGGCCAGGCTGCGCATAACCGAAAGCACTTCATGAATTAGCTCCGGGTCAAGTGCCGATGTGGGTTCGTCGAAGAGCATGACCTGCGGTTTCATTGCCAATGCGCGGGCAATCGCCACCCGTTGCTGCTGCCCCCCTGAGAGGCGTATCGGATACTCGGCTGCTTTATCCGCCAGGCCGACATCGGCTAGCAGCGACATAGCATGATCCTTGACTACCTTGGCCGGATCCGATGAGATACGGCGGGGTGCTTCCATGACATTGTCTAAAACACTCATGTGCGGGAACAGATTGAATTGCTGAAAAACCATGCCACAGGTCTTTCGCACATTTTGAATTTGCTTGCGGCGATGACGCGTGGGGCTGCCCGCACCGATGGTAATTCCAGCAACTTCGATCGTGCCCACGGTCGGCTCTTCGAGAAAATTTATACACCGCAAGAAGGTGCTTTTGCCTGACCCAGAGCGCCCAAAAACTACGACTACTTCGCCAGCATTGATATCAAGATCAACACCCTTGAGAACTTCTAGCGCCCCAAAAGATTTATGTAGGTTGCTTACCCGCACAAGTGGATCAGTCATCACGCGCCCTTACCCTGGCGCACGTAGCCTTTGCTCATTCGCTCTTCTAACTTGCGTTGAAAGAGCGAGAAGATCGCAGTTAACCCCCAATAGACAAGCGCGGCGGCAATTAATGCCTCCAGGTTGCGGAAGTCAGCTTTGCCAGCGAGTTGCGCCATTCGAAATGGGTCAGCCCACATCAAAGTGGTACCGAGTAACCCTATGAGCGCGGTGTCCTTCATCATCGCGATGAATTCATTGCCGGTCGGTGGTATCACTATTCGGGTGGCTTGGGGCAGAATGATTCTTCGCATCTGCTGGCTCGGGGACATACCAAGTGCGGCGGCTGCCTCGGCTTGACCGTGCGGAACCGCCTCGATCCCTGAACGAAAAATCTCCGTCATGTAGGCCCCGTAATTGAAGGCGATGCCAACAATGCCGGCAACTTGGGCCGGCCAGATGAACCAGGTGGCGTATTGCTCGGGCAGTAGCCCAAGGGCCAACTGTGGCAGTGCCAGGTACCACAAAAATAGTTGGACAATGAGCGGGGTTCCGCGGAAAAATGAGGTATAGAAACCACTAACGCCGTACGCAATTGGATTTCTTGAAACTCGGCCGAGGGCACCCAAAAGTGCGAGCGCCACAGCGCAGGCAATAGCAATGATAGAAAATGCAATCGTGACCCAAACAGCCTTGACAATCGCCGCTGCATGATCGCCCATCCAAGCGATGTCAAAGCCACTCTTCAAGAACCCAATAAGCAGGAGCCCGCCGATAACCAACCAGACCAACGCGACTTTAATCCGGAAGGGCACCTTGAGGCTGGCTATCTCCAGAGACTCCGCGAGGCCGTGCCGCTGATGCGGCACGGCCTCCACCGTCGGGGTATTACTCATTGGTGACTAGGAGCCAGCGCCCTTGGTGAAATCGACCCCGTACCACTTCATTGATAGATCACTCAAAGTGCCATCGGCACGCATGGCTTCAATGACCGTATTAATTTCCGCAACGAGGGTGTCAACTGGAAGTAGTGAACTCTTATCGGTGGCTACCGAAAGTGGCTCCTGGAAGATTGGATCCCCGAGCAAAGTTATCTTCTTGCCCTTCTTGATAGCCTCTTCAAGGGTCGGGATCGTAGACACCATCGCGTCAATGCGACCGAGTGCAAGGTCCTGGATGCCGGTGGAGTCGGTGTCATAGGTGACTATTTCAATGTCCTCGGGCACTAGGAATTCGAAATCGAATCCCGGGATCTTCAACGTGCGGTTCAGGTAGAACTCGTAGGTGCAAGCACCGCAGACACCAACCCGCTTACCCGAAAGTTGATCAATCGAGGTGATGTCACTCTTGGCGCCGACCGCAACCCCTGCAGGAGTGAAGTAATAGGGGGTCGTGAAATCAAGAACTGTCGCCCGCTCATCGGTGATTGTCATCGAGCCTACGGAAATATCCCAACGGTCATTCCACTTACCCGCGGTTAGCACATCCCACGACGGGGTTTCCCATTGAACTTCGGCGCCGAGACGCTTTGCAATTTCAGTTGCTACATCAATATCAAATCCTTCCCATGTGCCGGTGCCATCATCAAATGATGACTGCGGTGGGTATGCCGGATCTGTCGAGACCCGCAGCACCCCGTCACGCTGAATCCGTTCTAGCAATGTCGTGGGCTCGGCGGGTACCGCCTCACTAGGTGCTGGAGCTGCCTCCGTTGGGGTGGCGCTCGCAGGGGCGGCAACCGTAGGTGCCGCGCTCTCGGCCGTTGTTCCGCCGCTAGAACCGCAGCCGACCGCAAAAACTCCGGTCAGAGCCAAAATACTCGCGGTGGCTACCGCTTTCCAGGTACGCATATGGGACTCCTCCGCTAAAAGTGATTTCGAGTAACTTTGGCCTCATTGTTGTCTGACTCGAACCATCTGGTGGCATTTTTGCCAGATTGTTGTCGTCCGCATCAACCGGGTAGTTGGAACAATAAGGCTTCGGGGGTATGAATGGGTTATGCCCCAACCAAATGATCGGCACGCCCGAGCCCCATACGCCGAAGCATTACACCAAAACGCCCGGCAGGGCTGGACCAGATTGGGTGTCCCGGGCCATCAAGATCAGCCCCCCAACTACCCGGCGCTGCAGTCCCTCGCGGGGAGCCAACTGCTGGCTATGGACATCCCAATGTTCACCCAAGGGGTGGACCTACCGGCGGCTGGGGCATCCGGTGCTAGCCCACTACAGGAAGCCCTCGAACTTGCTGCTGATGCTTGGGGCGCCAAACGCACCTGGTTTCTCACCGATGGAGCCTCCCAAGGAGGCCATGCCGCCTGCCTTGCCCTACGTGGGCTCAGCACACATATGGTCGCGCAACGTTCAGTTCACACTTCGGTAATTGACGGCGCCATTTTGGCAGGGCTGAGTTTGGAATTTGTCACTCCAAATATTGATGTAGCTCTTGGCATCGCGCACGGGCTTACCCCCGCAGCACTTGATAACGCCTTGGCAATGCACCCTGGGGCCGCCGCCGCCTATGTTGTCACCCCGTCTTACTTTGGTGCAGTAAGTGATGTGCGCGAGTTCGCGGTAATCGCGCATCGCCACGGAGTCCCACTGGTCGTTGACGAAGCTTGGGGTAGTCATTTCGGATTCCATCCGAACCTCCCAACCAGCGCACTGGCAAGTGGCGCAGACCTCGTCATCTCGAGTACCCACAAACTTGCCGGCAGCCTTTCCCAATCAGCAATGCTGCATCTAGGGCATGGCCAATTCGCGGAGCTCCTGGAGGTTCGCGTAAACAGAGCACTGCTGACCCTGCAAACCACCAGCCCGTCGGCAATCTTGTTCGGTTCACTTGACCTGGCTAGACGCGACCTTTGTTACCTAAGCCACGATCGAATTCAGGCCAGCATTGACGACGCGAATCTCGCGCGGGCCCTGCTCGCTGAGGGTGGGCGATTTGTCGACCCTTCACCAGCGATGCTTGCCTCACCTGATGTGATTGGTTTGGATCCACTTCACCTGGTGGTCGACACTAGTTCGGGCGGCGTACCGGGCTTCGAGGCCAGAGCGCTACTTGAAGCAAGTAGCCGTATCCATGTAGAGATGGCAACCGATTCAGTCATCGTCGCAATCGTGGGTGCTGGTAGTCGCCTTGACGCTGGGTTCCTCGTCGCGGCCTTACACGCTCTGCCGGAGCCCGACGCGAAATCCCAGCGGCAAAGAGATCGGCAACCAATTATTTTGCCCCCGACCGGGCCCAGGGCCCGCGAAGTGCGTGAAGCCTATTTTGCCGAAGCCGAGGTGGTACCCGCGGCGCAGGCCATTGGGCGCATCTCGGGCGATACCTTGGCGGCATACCCACCAGGGGTGGCAAACGTATTACCGGGCGAGGTGGTTACCACGGAGGTCGTTCAATTTCTTCAAGCGACCGCGCAGGCACCGTACGGCTGGGTGCGTGGAGCTGTTGACGCAGGTGTCGAGCACCTTCGCGTGCTGCTAGAAAAGTAGGACGCGCTAAGCGCACCGCGCGCTCAATCCAAATTGGCAGCGACAAGTTCAGCGATTTGCACCGCGTTCAGCGCCGCACCTTTGCGCAGATTGTCATTGCTGACGAACAGCGCTAGGCCTTTGCCGCTGGCCACCGATGAATCTTGGCGGATGCGACCGACGAATGATGGGTCAGCACCGGCCGCCTGCAGTGGGGTTGGAACTTCTGATAATTCGACACCGGGTGCACCCAATAACAGTGCCGTTGCCCGTTCTGGTGTTATTGGGCGATCAAACTCGGCGTTTATAGCAAGGGAGTGGCCGGTGAAGACGGGCACACGAACACAAGTTCCGGAGACAAGTAAGTCAGGTATACCAAGGATTTTTCGGCTCTCATTGCGCAGTTTTTGTTCCTCATCGGTTTCGAGGGAGCCGTCATCAACAATATTGCCCGCTAGCGGAATGACATCAAATGCGATGGTGCGCACATATTTCTGCGACTGCGGGAAGTTTACCGAGCCGCCATCATGAGTAAGCCCTGCGATGTCTTGGGTCATCGCAGCGCGCACCTGCTCATCGAGTTCTTTGACACCGGCAAGCCCGCTGCCAGAAACCGCTTGGTATGAACTTACTATCAGGCGGCGCAGCCCAGCCTCAGCGTGCAAGGGCTGCAATACCGGCATCGCAGCCATCGTGGTGCAATTAGGATTAGCGATAATCCCTTTGCGGGCCTCGCCAATTGCCTGCGGGTTGACTTCGCTGACTACCAGCGGCACGTCCGGGTCCATCCGCCAAGCCGATGAGTTGTCGATCACTATGACACCGGCCGCCGCATACTTCGGGGCCAGCACTTTGGATGACGCCCCACCAGCGGAAAACAGTGCGATGTCGATGCCGGTTAGATCAGCTGTCTCGGCATCCTCAACGAGGATCTCGGTGCCGCGCCACGGCAAGGTGGTGCCCGCTGACCGCGCTGATGCAAAGAACCGAACCTGCTGCATCGGGAATTCACGTTCATCAAGTAGCCGGCGCATGACCGTGCCAACTTGGCCGGTCGCACCGACTACCGCGACAACGGGTTTGCGGCTCATCGTCCGGACCCTCCGTAAACAACAGCCTCACCATCGGCATTTAAGCCAAAAGCGGTATGCAGTGCCTGTACCGCACGCTTGGCGTCATCCACGCGGGTCACGATTGAGATTCGGATTTCGGAAGTAGAAATCATCTCGACGTTTATGCTGGCCTCAGCCAGGGCTGAGAAGAAAGTTGCTGAAACACCAGGGTGCGAACGCATGCCCGCGCCAACGAGTGAAACTTTGGCAATTTGATCATCAACCAACAACGACTCAAAACCAATCGCGCCTTGCTCAATCTCCAAGGCCTTGGTCGCCTTTTGCGCGACTCCTTGAGGGCAGGTGAAAGTAACGTCGGTGCGCCCGGTCGATGCGGCTGACACGTTCTGCACGATCATGTCAACATTGATCCCGGCATCTGCGAGTGCGCGGAACATCGCGGCCGCCCGGCCCGGTTGATCGGGTACACCCACCACGGTGATCTTGGCGTCATTGGTGTCGGCCGCGACACCAGAAATGATGGGTTGCTCCATGGCTCTTCCTTCGGCTACCGCGACTGCGATTGCAGCCGGTGACAAAACAAATGTGCCCTCGCGATCGGAGAAGGATGAGCGCACGTGAATTGGGACATCGAAACGCCGGGCGTATTCCACGCAACGTAGGTGCAGAACTTTCGCGCCAACCGCCGCAAGTTCAAGCATTTCTTCATAAGTTATATATGGCACTTGCCGGGCCAGTGGCACGACGCGGGGATCGGCACTAAACACTCCGTCGACATCGGTGTAGATCTCGCAGACCGAGGCCTCAAGGGCCGCCGCCAATGCCACCGCGGTGGTATCTGAGCCGCCACGACCAAGGGTGGTGATGTCTTTGGTGTCTTGGGCCACGCCCTGGAAGCCCGCCACAATTGGGATCGCACCTTCGGCCAGTGCTTCTTGAATTCGACCCGGTGTGACATCAATGATTCGGGCCGCACCGTGGGCAGAGTCGGTGATCAAACCGGCCTGCGAGCCGGTATATGAGCGCGCATCGGCCCCAAGATCTGAGATGGCCATCGCCACCAAAGCCATCGAGATGCGCTCGCCCGAAGTTAACAGCATGTCTAACTCACGGGCCGGGGGGTTTGGAGAGACCTGTTCGGCGAGGTCAAGGAGTTCGTCCGTGGTGTCGCCCATAGCCGAAACCACTACCACTACCTGGTGCCCGGCCAATTTGGTATCGACGATGCGCTGGGCCACCCGTTTGACACTCGCGGCGTCGGCGAGGCTGGAACCGCCGAATTTCTGCACAATCAAGGACACGAGTACAAAGTCTACGGGGGCGAGCCGCGGCCATTACCCACCGGTGACGTTATCGCTACACCCGCCGCCGACCTTCGAAAGCTCTACCCAAGGTAACTTCATCGGCATACTCAAGGTCGCCACCGACCGGCAGGCCACTTGCTAGCCGTGACACCGCTATGCCAAGGGGTGCGATCAAGCGCGCCAAATAAGTTGCGGTGGCTTCACCCTCGAGGTTCGGGTCGGTTGCCAAAATAACTTCGGTGATCGCGCCGTCGGCAAGCCGTGCGATCAATTCGCGAATCCGCAGAGCATCTGGGCCGATGCCTTCGATCGGGCTGATGGCGCCACCGAGTACGTGGTAGCGGCCGCGAAATTCGCGGGTCTTTTCGATCGCAACTACGTCTTTGGATTCTTCAACAACACACAAGATCGTTAGATCGCGCTTTGGGTCACGGCAGATGCGGCAGTGATCTTCTTCGGCAACGTTGCCACAAACCACGCAGAACTGCACTTTGTCTTTAACTTCGCGGAGCGCATTAGCCAAGCGCTCGACATCAATTGGGTCGCAGGCGAGGATGTAGAAGGCAATTCGCTGCGCGCTTTTGGGGCCAACACCGGGGAGGCGGCCCAACTCATCGATTAGATCCTGTACTACGCCCTCATACATGTCAGTGCTCTATCTCGCCGATTTGTGTGGCCCCTAAAGCCCGTAGTGCCAGATCTACTCCGGATGAGTCATCCATGTTTTCGTCATCCATGCTCGGAGTATCGGCCACCTGAGGGCTAGTGCGCTCCGCACCCGTCGAGGTCACGGTAGAAGCGACATCAGGTGCGAGCACTACATCGATCTTGACGTCGAGCTGCAAAACATCAAGGATCGCTTGCCGCAGGCGCTCATCGTGGCCACTTGCGCGCGCATTGTTGATCTTGTTCGCATTGTCTAGGCCAACAGCCAGCACCCCATTAACAAGAGACAGCGGGGCCGAAACACTAAAGAGCACCCATGCCACCCGCGAATATGACTTAACCGCATCCAAGACAGCTGGCCACATTGACTTGAGCTCGGGCAGCCCCACCCCACTTGCCGTTGCAGCAGTAACCGGGGCGGCGACAACCGGCTCATCAACGACTGGTGTTTCGCTAACCGCGGGCGCCTTACCCGTCGATGGCGCGACTTCAGACAACTTGCGAGGTCGTGACGATGGCCCAGGCTCAGCAGATTGCGCAGCAGATTGCGCAGCAACCACCTGCTGGAACTCTCCGGTCACCATCCGCCGTTCGAGTTGATCAAGGCGAGCCAAAAACCCGCGCTCATCGACATCGGCGGCCGGAAGTAGTAATCGCGCCACCATCAACTCAAGGTGCAGGCGCGGAGCCGTAGCTCCTTTTAGTGCGCTGAGCGCTTCGCTAACGACTTCGGCTGCCCGCGCGAGTTCAGCAGCCCCGAACAGGCGAGCTTGTTCGATCTCGCGGGCCACTTGATCATCAGGTGCATCGATCAAGCCGGTTTCAACGGCCCCTGGCACATTCTGCAAAACAATTAAGTCGCGCAGGCGCTCAAGGAGGTCAGTGACGAAGCGTCGCGGCTCATGGCCGGCCTCCATGACGCGGTCAATGACAATGAACAATGCCGCGCCATCATGCACCGCGAGCGCATCAACGGTTTCATCAAGCAAGGTGGCATCGGTCATGCCCAACTGCAAAACGGCTTCGGCGTAGGTAACCCCCTGCGGGCCACTTCCAGAGATGACCTGGCCTAGTACCGAGAGGCTGTCGCGCACACTGCCGGCACCCGCACGCGCTATTAAGGCTAAAGCTGCGGGCTCAGCAGGGATGCCCTCGGCTTCACAGACGGTCGCCAAATGCTGCTGCAGTAATTTCACCGGCAAAAGTCGGAAGGTGTAGTTGTGGGTGCGTGAGCGAATGGTTGGCAACACTTTCTCGGCCTCGGTGGTTGCAAAGATAAACCTAACGTGCTCGGGCGGCTCTTCAACCAACTTGAGCAGTGCATTGAAACCAGCTGATGAAACCATATGTGCCTCATCGATGATGTAAATCTTGTAACGCGATGACGCCGGAGCAAACATCGCGCGTTCGCGCAGATCACGGGTATCGTCGACACCACCGTGGCTAGCCGCATCTAGCTCAATGACATCGAGTGAGCCGGGGCCATTTGCCGCAAGGTCGGTACAACTTTGACAGACCCCGCACGGGTCAGGGGTCGGGCCTTGCTCGCAGTTAAGCGAGCGGGCCATGATCCGAGCGGTTGAGGTCTTGCCACAGCCGCGGGGGCCGGAAAAGAGATAAGCGTGATGGACGCGGTCGTTAGTTAAGGCTCTTCGCAGCGGCCCGGTGACGTGCTCCTGGCCAACTACTTCGTCCAAGGTCGCCGGGCGATATGTGCGATACAAAGCCATGGACACAAGCGCCACCTTAACTGCCCACTATGACGAGGCCTGTGGTTGCGGGCTCGAAAGACTCAGGTGGAAAATAGGGACCCCCCGCACACCCATCAGAGCCCGCCTGCCCTTGCTGCCTTCCGGCCCTGGGGGGGTTCAGCGAGGTGACGCCGCACGAGGGGTCAGCGCCAAGGGTAACGCCGCAGCACCCACTCATGAAATACAGGTAGCCGCATGTAACCGCAGGAACCACCACTTGTAATCTCCGGAGCGGAGGATTCGCCTAGTGGCCTATGGCGCTCGCTTGGAAAGCGGGTTGGGGGAAACCCCTCAGGGGTTCAAATCCCCTATCCTCCGCCACTGTTAAGTCCCGGGACATCAATTAATCGTCGTCCCGGGGCCAAGTGTTCTCACCCGAGTCCAAGGGTGATCACTGTCGGTTACTCGAGCGCTTGTAAAGTTCGCTCCGGTGGCGTGTCCGAGCGGCCAAAGGAGCACGCCTCGAAAGCGTGTGTGGGGGAAACTCCACCGTGGGTTCAAATCCCACCGCCACCGCCAAAATCTCCACCGTGCCGCGTCCAGTTAACCCCTAGCTAGCGACGAATGGAAACTGCTGCATGGTTCCATCAGCCCAAGGTTGCTGCGTTGGCTCCAAGCGCTTTGCGCTGCGCTCGGCGTTCAGTAGGGCAGCCATGACCTGCTGGATGCCGGCATAGTTGGAGTTCCCGTAAAGGTTGACTAACTCTGCAGGGTCAGTGCTGGCGTTATACAACTCGAACTGGTCAGCTGGCGGTGCAATCTGCCCGCCGGTCGGGTTGAGCTGCTTCACTACCGTCGTGGCAACTTTGTTGCCCGGCTGGTTAACTACACCGGCAACGATGGTCATAACGTCTTGAACATTGGGGGTAGTCCAGAACTGCGGGTTGTCCCAGTAGCGAGAGTACTTCCACCGCTCCTTTGATCCACCCGGGCCCGTGGGCAGGTAGGCGACGACAGTTTCGACACAGTTTGGCTGATCTACCGGCTTATAGGGCAAACCGACAACCGAAACCGCGTTCGCGCCCTTGAAGGGCTGATCATCGGTCATGAAGTAGATCGGGCTTTTGTCCAACCGAGAAGGCTGGTCATCGCCAAGCAAAATGCCTGAGAGATCTTGTCCCACAAGTCGGCGTACCTGCGTATGCGACTTGCTCAACTCCTTACCGAGTGACAGCTCGTCCAAACCCGCAAGACCAAGCATCGTAGGAATTAGATCAGCATGGCTGGTCAAAGCATCACTCGTCACATGGCCGCTGAAAAGCTCTGGGTTGTGGAACATGAACGGCACGCGCAACATCTCGTCATATCCCGAGTGCCACTTTTGGAACATGCCTCCATGGGCACCGAGCATCTCGCCATGGTCGGAGAGATAAATGACGATGGTGTCGCGATACTGCTCGCGATCCTCGGTGAGAGTATCGATCACCTTGCCGATTTGCTCGTCTACATTCTTCTGCAGTTGGTAGTAGAAGCGGTGGTAAGCCTCGTCGTTGTTAAGAGGCTGGAAACCCTTCGGATACTGAGCTACGAAACTCTTCTGCGCCACCGGCTTCGTGCTGAGATCCTCATTTGACGAAGCCGTGTAGGCCGGACCAAAAAGATCCCGCGGCACATTCGAACCCACTAGCTGTTCAGCAAGGTAGAAAGAACCTTGACTGCCGGAAAGATCCCCCGCCAAACTAAGACTCCCCCAGACCGTGATGTCATGCGGATTCACAAAAGACGAGACTAAAAGCCAAGGCTTGTCACTGCGACGCAAGCGCTGCAATTGGTCAGAGCCCAACTGGGCGTATACCTCGTCGCGTCCCCTGCCACCGGGGCCAGAGGAACCTGAATTAAGTGGGTTACTCCCGTGGGGCTCGGGGCCGATGAAGCCAGTAAATCCGTACTCCTCCAGTCGTGAGGACTCTAAATAGATGTCCTCAAGATATCTATCTCGACCACCGGCATCGTTATACGAGGGCAACGGGTTGTAGGAGCCCGCCTGATAAAGATCTGCGTCTGAGATATGCCACTTGCCTTTCCAGTATGTGTCGTACCCCGCGGCGCGAAACCAGTTACCCAAGGTTGGCACCGTGGTGGGATCTAGCCAGTAGAGATCCTGCTCAATCGCGGACTTAGCGGCACCTGAAGTCTGCGCGACGCCATGAAGGGACGGGTATTGCCCCGTGTAGATAGAGGCACGACTGGGCTGGCAGGCCGTCGACATAACGTGGTGGTGAGTGAACTCGAAGGAATTGCGACGCAGAAAGTTTTGGGTCGCTAGGTTCTGCAGTCGCCATAGTTGCAGCTCCGGCGACTCGTAGAACGGTGCGGCCCGCTGCTCATCCATCATGACGATCAAGAAGTTGGGGCGTCGCCTGAGCCGGCCGCGCGGCGTGAACTTCGGTAACGGTGCAGCTTGCGCCGCCGGCCGACTGGATGCGGCCAACCCGGCTGCGGTCACACCGGCAACGCTGGTGGCCTGCAAGAACTTGCGACGACTCAAACTCGGCTTGTTGTTCTCAGACATTTATCTAGTTCCCTTTCAAGTTGGAGTCGCCCAGCGAAACAGTGCCTACCGCCAAGTCGTAAGTGAGGGTGTAGTCGAAGTAAAACGAATTTCCGGTGTTAATTGTGGGCTGACCCCGTGGAATGAGGCGCACAAGATTGCGTGAGCCAGTCATCCCCGCAATGAACTTGTGCCCAAAGAAGGCGCTCCCCGCCGCGGCTAGCTTGACCCTTGTTCCCGGTTTCACCAGGTTCGTGCTCGTATCTGGAACACGAGAGAAATCACGGCCGAGGACTCGCATCAAGGTAAACCCAGAGTCGAACCAGGTTGGGACGCACTGCTCGCGCAACACTCCGAAAGTCCAGCAGCCATCAGCTTGGTGATCATCCCAGTTATTAGCACCGTTTATGTCCTGGCTTACATAGGGCAATCGGAAACTCATCGTAGGATCCACCGGCGGCTCGGCGCCCAGTACGAGGGCACCTGGGCGACCCTTTTGGGTTCCGATATTGCGTTTGAAATGAATACTCCAGCGCAAACCAAGGGACCCGGGCATGGACTTCAAGATGTTTGTCATGTTGCCCCCGTCACCGGTGCCAAGGCCAATGATTCCGGAAATTCCGCGATTCTTCCATTGCTGGATATACGGGTTGCTCGTGTTAACTACAGAAATCGTCACCGGTTGAGTGGTGGTGACTCCACCAATGGTGACCGGCGCGGTGAAAATAGCGCCCGGGATCTTGGAGCCGCGAATTTCAGTGGTGGTGCGCTTACCTGTTGGCTTGAGGCCAGCGGGTTTGCCGAACAGCACTAACCCCACGATGCCGGTGTCAACCATGACCGAAATTGGGGCGGCGCGACCCACGCGAACAACCAAGATGCCGTTTTGGCCACTTTTGTCAGGGGTGTCGATCGTCCGAATTGGAACAGAGACCGTAACCGGCTCCCTAGCGGACTTGCTGTCACTGTCGCTGTCATCGGCCCTGGCTGTTGGCACCGCGATGAGGCTGAAACTGATGGCAATCGCCATACCCTTGATGATGCGTCGCACTTTACGCCCTTTCGTGGCCGAGATCTCGCGGTGGACTTCCTCAATAAGGAGGACGCCCTGTGACATTAACTCATCCACTCGGCAGCTGCAAGAGTACGGACTCGGGTGCACCGCACTCCATTTGAAGCGGCATCAACTGGCGCTGGGCGATGGTGCGATCTCGCTGGGCGGCTCACTTGCCGCCTCTTGATTAGTCGCCGGCTCCGCGCTCGCGCAACCAGGCCCGGAGGTTGATGGTGATGGTGAAGCCATCGCGGCTGCGATCTGAGCTTCGCCCTCCAGTTCAGTAAAGGTGGCACCTACAGCTACGTCAACAATTTTTCCCGAGCGATTGTCTTGAACGAGAACAGCACCGGGGAAATGGAATGCAAGGAGTTGGGCTCGGCTAGCGCCCTTTGGGCCGTAGCGGATTTCAGCAACCCCTTGAACGTTCTTGCTCATCGGGTCGTTGCCAACCTCTTGGATGATGAACCCGCGGGCTTTAAGTACTTTGGCGGTGTCTCCCGCTAACCCGATTTTATTGGTGGAGTTGTAAACCGAAACTCGGACTTTACTGCTGATCGGAAGCACCTCGGCCGGGTTCACCATTGTGGTCGCGCACGGCAGTGGCTCGGCGATCGAACTTTGCGATGGATCTGCCTGCGGGGTGCCGCTGCCGCGGAAGATCAGCGAAACTCCAAAACCGATTGCGAAAAGCACGACGATGCCAACCAAGATGAAAATCAATAAGCGCCAGATCGGCATCCGACGCCGCGGTGATGGGCGCCGAGTTATCGAGCTTTCGCGATAGCTCATCAGGCCTCCTGCGGCATGCGGTGGGTTGCAAGGAATTCTCGCACTAGCGTGCCACATTCCTCGGCCATTACCCCACCAACAACCTCGGGCCGGTGGTTAAGTCGCCGGTCTCGCACTAGATCCCAGTTAGATCCGGCGGCTCCGTACTCCAAGTTCCAGGCCCCGAAAACCAGTCGAGCCACGCGCGACATCACCACCGCCCCCGCGCACATCGGGCACGGCTCCAAGGTCACCACCAAGGTGCAACCGGTAAGGCGCCAACTTCCGAGTTCATGTGCTGCCGCTCGCAAGGCCACTATCTCGGCGTGGGCCGTGGGGTCGTTCAAAGCCTCGCGACTGTTATGCCCTGTTGCGATAATGCTTCCGGAGGCATCTACGACCACCGCGCCGATCGGGATATCACCGGCGGCACCCGCTTCGGTCGCGCAGGCAAGTGCCACTTGCATCATGTCGAGATCGAATTGTTGAGCGTGCATTAGTTCGCGCGCAGTACTGATTTCAATTGCTCGCTGAATCCAAGTCGCTTGGCAATCGCCTTTATCTGCTGATCGGGATAAAGATCCTCATCACGACAAAGCAGACCTAACTCATCTGCGTCAAGGCCGAAGTCAGCAAAGATGCTCATGTCACCAACTGGCTCGAAATCCTCAAGATCATCATCGTCAATATCGAGCCCAATCACATCCGCGGCTTCTTCGGCCAGCGCCCAATCCAAAATTGCCGCCCCGTCGCTGATCATCGCGCGCGAGGAGCCGGCGGCTTGGCGCACCACGATGAAATATTCATCTACGACGCCGATCAGACCAAAAACGCCACCTTCTCCCGGGAGCTGCCGCAGGGTTGAGATTAGGTCGTCCATTGAAGTGGCAACCCGAGCTGGGAGGGAAGAAGCCATCCACTGGCCCTCCTCGTGCCATACCGCGACCGCGAAGTCAATCGCGTTAGCGTCCATCTCCTGCGATCCCATGGGTAGATGGTGGCACGCCGGGTTTCTTCAGCTCCGGCCGACCACTACTCTCGGCGTTATGCGTACCCTCGTGATCAACCATCCCCTCGTGGCCCACAAGCTCACCAGACTACGTCGAACTCAGACCTCCTCGGCGACATTCCGCCTCTTGGCCGAAGAGCTGGTCACCCTCTTGGCCTATGAAGCCACCGAGACCTTGCGTGTTCAGCCGGTTGCCATCACTACTCCGGTAGCCGACTGCATGGGCGTTGAGATGGCTGACCCGCGGCCCCTGGTCGTGCCGATCTTGCGCGCCGGCCTGGGCATGCTAAATGGCATGGTCAAATTGATGCCGACCGCCGAAGTTGGCTTCCTAGGCATGGTTCGCGACGAGGATTCACTGGTCGCCACCACCTACGCTGATCGCCTGCCGCATAACCTCGCCAATCGCCAAGTCTTCGTCCTTGACCCAATGCTCGCAACGGGTGGCACCTTGGTCGCAGCCATCGACCTACTGCTCGAGAGAGGTGCGCGAGACGTCACGGCCATTTGTTTGCTCGCCGCACCCGAGGGCGTCAAACGCCTTGAGGACGCTTACAACGATCGTGATGTCGAAGTCACGGTGGTAACCGCCGCCTTAGATTCACATCTAAATGAGAAGGGTTACATCGTGCCCGGCCTGGGTGATGCCGGTGATCGACTTTACGGCGTCGTCTAAGACAACATCACCATCAGCTTGGGCGAGTAACCAGCGCTGAACGATTAAATCAAAGGTTCTTGAGGGCCGAAACCACCTTGTTTAATGAATCCTTTGCATCACCGAAAAGCAGCATTGTCTTTTGGTCATAGAGAATCTCATTCTCAATACCGGCGAAGCCCGGGCGCATCGACCTCTTCAAGAACACCACCTGCTGGGCTTGATCCACGTTCAGGATCGGCATGCCGTAGATCGGTGCTGACTTGTCGGTGCGCGCGGCGGGGTTCACTACGTCATTTGCACCGACAACAAGAACAACATCGGTTGATGCGAACTCCGGGTTGATATCGTCCATTTCTTTTAGTTGCTCATAGGGCACGCTGGCTTCGGCGAGAAGCACGTTCATATGCCCCGGCATGCGACCGGCAACCGGGTGTATCGCGTAATCGACTTCGACTCCGCGCTCGGTTAGTAGATCAGCAAGTTCACGTAAGGTGCCCTGGGCCTGTGCCACGGCTAATCCGTACCCGGGGACCAAGATCACCTTATTAGCAAATCCCAACATGATCGCTACGTCATTTGGCCCACCTGATCGCACGGGACGATCGCCACCGGCTGAGGTGTTGCCTGCGGTGGTGCCGTTGAAGGCGCCAAAGAGGGTAGAGGTGATTGGACGGCCCATGGCCTTGGCCATTTCCTTGGTCAGGAGGGTGCCAGAGGCGCCCACCAAGGTGCCGGCGATGATCAACAGGACGTTATTGAGCACGTAGCCAGATGCCGCAACCGACAAACCGGTAAATGCGTTCAGCAGTGAGATCACGATTGGTACATCGGCGCCGCCAACTGGCAGCACGAAGAGCATGCCGAAGATCAGCGAGAGCACGAGCAGCGCAACCAGCAACCAGACCTGGGGGCTGATAACTAACCAAACGGCACCGATAACCGTTAGGGCGGCCACAAGCATCGTGACCCACTTCCCGGCGGGAATAATCACCGGGCGTGAGGTCATCAGTTCTTGTAATTTCAAAAACGTGATGATCGAGCCGCTAAATGAGACCGAGCCAATTACTACTGTGAAAACGGTCGCGGCAAGTGAAATCTTGCTCTCGCCGCCAACTTCGAGGTACTCAATAACAGCAACAAGGGCCGCGGCGCCGCCGCCGACACCATTGAACAGCGCCACCAGTTGCGGCATCTGAGTCATCTGCACCCGGCGGGCCGAGATCCAGCCGATTGCACTACCGATGAGCACCGCAGCGAGGATCAACAAGATGTTCGACAGCGGGATACCGCTAACGAAAAGCACCGCGGTTGCAAGCACCGCACCTGCGGCACCGAGCAGATTGCCGTTGCGTGCGCTCTTAGGTGAAGACAACCCCTTGAGCGCAAAAATGAATAGGACTGCTGCGAGCAGGTTCGCCAACTGCACCCACGTCGGTGTCATGCCGCACCGCCATCATCGGATCGGGCAACTGGTTTCTTCGGCTTGAACATCTCGAGCATGCGGTCGGTGACAACGAAACCACCGACGAGGTTAATTGCACCTAGCAGGATGGCAATCACACCCAACGTGATCTCAAGGGGGTTGGTTGCCGAACCGGTCACGGTAATTGCACCGATCAACACGATGCCGTGGATGGCGTTCGCGCCCGACATCAACGGGGTATGAAGCACCGTTGAGACTTTGGAGACAACTTCAAACCCGACGAAAATACTCAGGATGAAGATGGTGAGGAGTGCAACGCCATCCATGCTTATGAACCTCCACCGAGCGCATCTAGCGCCGCTTGATTGCGGACTACTCCGTCAATGACGACGGCGCATCCGGCTAAAACTTCATCTTCTGGGTCAACAACTACAGCGCCCTCATTTACCGTCAGGGCAAGCAGCGACATGATGTTCATCGAGTAAAGTTGCGAAGCATGCACCGGCATCTCGCTGGCCACATCCTTGGCGCCCCAAACTAAGACTTCACCGAACTTGATTTCTTCGCCCGGCATCGAGCCCTCGACGTTGCCGCCGGTCTCACTCGCTAGGTCAACCACTACCGAACCTGGCTTCATGCCTTCGACCATCGCCCGGGTGACTAGTAACGGGGCCTGACGGCCCGGCACCGCCGCTGTCGTTATCAGCACATCGGCCGCTGCGACGAATGGGGCAAGAAGCTCGCGCTGACGATCGGCGCGATCGTCGGTCATTTCGCGGGCGTAACCCCCGGATCCTTCAAGGGCCTCAAGATCTAACGTGACGAAAGTTGCGCCCATCGATTTGACTTCATCGGCACTTGCCGGGCGCACGTCATAGGCAGAAACTTTTGCCCCGAGGCGTTTGGCGGTGGCGATGGCCTGCAGCCCTGCGACGCCAGCCCCCAGCACCAATACCTTCGCGGGTTGAATCGTGCCGGCCGCCGTCATGAACAGCGGAAAGAATGAGGGCAACCGATCTGCTCCCACAAGGGCCGCACGGTATCCGGTGACAAGGGCCTGTGAGCTCAATGCATCCATCGACTGCGCCCGCGAGATGCGCGGCAACACATCGAATGAAAGTCCGGTCGCACCAGCATCGCGCAAACCTCGAATTGTCTCAACATCACCAACTGGTGAAAGGAATGAAACGGTGACGGTGCCTTTGCGCAGCCTCGATGCCCGCGGGTAGTCAAGGGGGCGCACACTTGCGATGACATCTGCGCTTTCGAACGCTCCCGCGAGATGCTCGTCATCAATTACCGTCGCACCAACTGCTCTATAAGCATCGTCACTCGCAAAGGCATGACGCCCGGCACCACTTTGAATATGGACTTCAAAGCCCAAAGCGGTGAACTTGGGTACTACCTGCGGGACGATGGCTACTCGGTGCTCACCGGGCCTGGTCTCACTCGGAACAAGGATTCTCACGACTGACACCCTAGGGCTTTCTACACCGCAGAGCCTCTGCGGACTGCCAAATTTGAACCACAATGCCATGTGACACGTGACTCACTACCCAACTCCTCCCGAGTTTAGCGGAGGTAGGCCTAGCTTTTACGCAGCAAAGTGGTGAGGTAACCATCAAAAATATCGGCAACTTCGCGCCCACCGGCTGTACGGATCCGGTGGACCGGCAGGCCGGTGCCCTCCGCCTGCTGCACGGCGATGCGCTCGGGTATGACCGGCTTCATTAGGGTCACGCGTCCGTAAATATCGGTCAACTCTTGCCTGCGGTATTCATGCTCCTCGGCGGTCGAGCGCACCCGGTTTACCACGATGCCAGCCAATTTCAACTGCGGATTAACGGACTTGCGGATCTCATCAACTTCGGCAATCGCCCGCGCAACACCTTGTGAGCCGAAGAAAGTCGGGGTGGTGACAATTAGTGCGAAATCCGAGGCAGCTAAGGCCTCGCGGGTTAGCGCGCCCAAAGACGGCGGGCAATCAATGAGGGTGAGGTCGTAGCCCGACAGATGTGAAAGCGCGCGTGCCAACTTGGGACGCAAGGTGCCACCGCTCCATGAGTCGAAACGGATGACATTTGGATGCCCTGGCAGCACATCTACTTCACCGGGGGCCAGCTCCCAATCACATGCCGTCAATGCAGCTTCGACGCTCTCTCGGGTTGGGTGGGCCAGTACGTCGGCGACCGTGGTCTTATGAGCGTGGGTGGAAAGTAAGGAGGTGGCATTTCCCTGGGGGTCTAGATCGACGACTAACGTCGCAAGCCCGCGCACCGTAGCGGCACTTGCCAGCCCTAGCACCACGGAAGTTTTACCTACGCCGCCCTTTAGGGCGATCACACTGATAGTTGGCATGGGAATAAGTGTGCCGTGCTGCCCGGCCGGGGACAACCCAAACCCCGGTAGCGGGTGATTACAGTGGAGCCACCCCCCGAAAACTGCTCTCAGGAGACACATGCGCCACAAAAGTCACAACTACTGGTCAAGAGCCCACGTCGCGGGGGCTGCCGCGCTCACTATCGGCCTGCTGGCCCCCGCGGTTCTGGCAATCGGGTTCGCGGCCCCCGCCCAGGCTGCCACACCGACAATAGGTGATTGCTACGACTACCAGATAGCAGTTCGCGATGAGGTTTCATCCTCGGCCGGTGCCGTCTCCTGCACTAGCGTGCATACCGCAGAAACTTATTGGACAGGAAAACTCAAGCCCACCTTCGGCCCGCCGTCGAAAGCCACCCCCGGCGCCCGGCTCGCAGCCACCACGGCTTGCAACACCAAGACACTTAATGCCTACGTCGCGATGCCCGGGCGCACGCTGCCAAGTCGTTGGCTCTCGTTTGCAATTTTCCCAACCGACGCCCAATGGTCAGCTGGTGAACGCTGGGTGCGTTGTGATGCAGTATTCAAGACCGGGTTGAAGCTAACCAATCTCACTTCCAAGGCGGCCGACTTTGTGGTCGCCACCGGTGTCGATTACTCCAACTTCTGCACACCATCACAACCCAATGCGCGCAACACTGAAAGCTACCCTTGCACTGATCCGAAAAAGAATTGGATCATGGTTGCCACACGCGACCTAGGTGGCCCAGGCACTAAATTCCCCGGCACCAGTAACGTCGAGAAACGCACGCGGGCAATTTGCTCGAAAATTGCTAAGCGCTACAACGGTGATTCAAAGTTCCCGAGCTGGTGGGCGATTTGGCCAACCGATCGGGGCTGGAAGGAAGGCCGCCGCGAAGGCCAGTGTTTGGTGCCGCTCTCGCAATACAACAAGGAGATGGCCCCCACTGTGGCTTCATCTTAGATAACTACGCATGAATCGGTGATATAGTCGAACTATGCGTAGTGAAGCACCCCCGCTGCTCCCGATCTTTCGAACCCGCGCCCAGGGGGAAATCTTGGCCTTGGTCCTGCAGGACCCAGATCAGGAGTGGACCGTCTCGGATTTGGCCCGCGCCACCGAGGTGCCCCTCACCTCGGCACAATCTGAGATCACCCGACTTGAATCCGGCGCTCTTCTCTCATCGCGCAAGGTCGGTCGCACACGACTCGTCCGGGCCAATAAGGCCAACCCGGCTACCGCTCCACTTGCGCAAGTTGTCTTACTTACTTTCGGGCCGAGACCGGTCATTGCGGACGCATTCGCAAACCTCGGTGCGCAACGGGTCATCATCTTCGGGTCATGGGCTGCGCGACTGCTAGGTGAACCTGGCCCAGCACCTACCGATTTAGATGTACTAGTCGTTGGCGATGACATCTCACGCACTGCCCTCTACGCCGCAGCGGAGCGCGCTCAGGCACGGCTCAAACGTCAGGTGAATCCAATACTGCGCAGCACAGGTGCATGGGCTGAACCCGGCAAGGATCCGCTCATCGATGAAATCCTTCGGAGCCCAAGAGTCGATGTCACCAACCCGCCGACGCGAACGTCGGTCGCATAGTGAGCTGGCAACAAGGTGCCGCCCGCGTCAATGAACTCTTCACCAGCGGCAATCTCGATTATGTGCGAGGTATCTCCGCTGAAGGTGGGCCGCTACTTGTCTCGGCCGCTGGCCTGCTGCAGTCCGCGACCCGCGAGGCTAACGTTAATCCTGAAGCGGCGTATGTTCTCGCTTATGACGCAGCTCGCAAAGCGTGCGCCGCGCTACTTGCTCAGCAAGGTCTGCGCACCAAAGCCTCCGGCCACCATGTCACCACTGAAGAAGTCGTTCGCGCCCAGTTCGGAGGCCCATTTAATGCGTTCGGCGCCTTGCGCAGGCGCCGCGCAGAGATTGAGTATCCACGCCATCCCGGCGAGGACGTCTCACCCAATGAAGCGGCCGAGGCAATCGAGTCAGCCCGGACAATCATCGATGCGGCGGCCGCGCTGATCGGGCAGTTGTCGATGTACAGCGCAGGAGGCAACTAATAATTGTGATCTCTTTCATACACTCGCGCCAGATTAATCGATGATGGTGCGCCGCGGGCCAATCCCCCACACGGCGTAGTTCCACATCCAGTCGGCCATAACACTCACCCGGTTTCGTCCACCCGCGAGATAAGCAACATGGAGTGCCAGCCAAGCCAGCCAGGCCAGCGTGCCGTGCATCCTCATCCCACCAGGCATCTCTACGACCGCGCGCCTCCGCCCGATAGTTGCCATTTGACCTTTGTCCTTATAAACGAAGTCGGTAAAGGGTTGGCCAGCAAGTCGGGCGCTGATCTGCTTTGCAACATGGCGGCCCATCTGCAGCGCAACCGGAGCAACCATCGGCAGTGGCTTGCCATCAGCCCCATCAAAGCTCGCGGTGTCGCCAATAACCCAGAGGCCTTCGGATAATTCGAGGGTTGCTGGCACCCGCAGTCGGTTTGCACGATCGGAAACACCTAGAGCCGTCCAGGTTTCTGGAGCAGAAACTCCAGCGGCCCAGATCATCGTGCCGGCCGGCAATACTTCACCAGATTTCAAGTGGACATCTGATTCATACATGCGGTCGACGGCTGCATCTACTATGACTACCGCGCCAATTTCTTCTAACTCTGATTTCGCATGAGCACTGGACTTCTCGCTGAATGACGGAAGTAACCTCGGCCCAGCTTCTACCAGGGTGACATGGCCAAACTCCGCCACCCGCGGGAACTCATGCTTCATGCTGCGCTGCAACTCGGCTACCGCGCCGGTAATTTCAACCCCGGTCGGGCCGCCACCTACGACAACTACTCGCAGTGCTTCCTTTGGTTTCAAGCCGACGTCGACATCTTCGTACGTAATAAGTAAGCGGCGGCGGATTTCACGGGCCTCTTGAATTGATTTCATCTGCAGCGCATTCTCAGCCACGCCGGCCACCCCGAAGGTGGCACCCACGCTACCGGTGGCCAGCACCAACTCATCCCAGTTAATAACCGTTGCATCAGCCAAGCGCAGGCTCTTTGCGAGCGGATCGATCCGAATCACCTCACCGCGATGGAAGTCGACGCCGGGGATTGCCGCCCGAACCGGGTAGGCGATGTCGTCCTCGGGTAGCCCTCCGGTCGCCACCTGATACAGCAAGGGTGAAAAAGTTTGATACGGATTTCGGTCAATTACCGTGACGTGGACCGCGGAGTTTTTTGCCAGTTCACGGGCACAGGTGAGACCCGCGAAGCCCGCGCCCACAATTACGACCCGGTGCGGACTTTTCATGGGCTCAATCTATTCTGATTTTGCCAAAAGCGCCGACTCAGGCCATGGCCTCGGTAAGTTCGAGCCACAGGTTCTCGAGTGAAACTCTGCTAGCTTGCAATTCGAGCAGTTCCGCGTTCAGGGTCGCAATTAATTCGAGGTTGGTGGCGTGCTCGATCAATTCATCGTGAATCTCGTGCTCGCGTTTATCCAGCTTCTCTATCTGCCTTTCGGTGCGGGTAATTGCCTTGGCCGCCACTCTTTGATCGGCCGCTGAGGTAACCGGCTTCGAAGACGCAGCTTTAGAATTCGACCCCTGCGACCTGCGCACAGCCAAATACTCGTCAATCCCGCCGGTAAGGGAAGACAGCTTCCGGTCACCGTAAAGCCCGACAAAGTCATCACAAACTCGCTCGAGGAAATATCGATCATGTGAAATCACAAGCAGAGTGCCGGCGAAGCCATCTAGGAGATCCTCAAGTGCGGTCAGCGTCTCAACATCGAAATCGTTGGTCGGTTCGTCAAGAATCAGGACGTTCGGCCCGTTCATCAAAAGCCTGGTCAACTGCAAGCGACGACGCTCGCCCCCCGATAGGTCACCAACTTGAGTCCATTGGGCGTCAGAACTAAACCCCAAACTTTCACAAAGCTGCGAAGCGGTTAACTCGCGGCCTTTACCCAGATCAACCCTGGAAGCTACGTGCTCAACTGCTTCGAGAACTCGCCATTTCGGGTTCAATTCTTCAAGGTGCTGAGACAGATAGGCGACTTTCACCGTGACACCAGTCTTCATAGCACCTTTGGACGGAGCCACCTCCCCGACCAACATTCGGATCAACGAAGTCTTGCCCGCACCATTAGAACCGATGATGCCTATGCGATCACCCGGGCCGATATTCCAGGTGCAGTGGTCAAGGAGTTCAATCGGCCCATCGGCATTTTCTTGCCCAACCGTTAGGGTCGCGTCATTTAGTTCATAAACAGTTTTACCCAGCCTGGATCCGGCAAATGACAACAGTTCAACGCTGTCGCGTGGTGGCGGCTCATTACTTATAAGTTCATTCGCGGCTTCGATTCGGAACTTCGGTTTAGTGGTACGCGCAGGTGCACCACGTCGCAACCAAGCCAACTCCTTGCGCATCAGGTTTTGTCGCCTAGCCTCACTGGCTGAAGCCTGACGAAAACGCTCCGCCTTGGCGAGCACGAAGGACGAATAACCACCCTCATACTCTTCAACTGCGCCGCCCACGACCTCCCAGGTGCGCTCACAAAGTGCATCAAGGAACCAGCGATCATGGGTGACAATCACGACTGCGAGTTTGGACTGAGCCTTCAAGTAGTCGGCAAGCCACGCGACTACTTCAACGTCGAGGTGGTTGGTCGGCTCATCAAGTAACAAAACATCAAGATCGGCGATCAAAGCACGCGCCAGCTGCACACGTCGGCGCTCGCCACCAGAAAGCCGTGCAAAAGTGCGAAGCAGGAGTGCCTCGTCGAAACCGCCGAGCAATCCGGTGAGAACTTCGCGAATCCGAGCGCTAGTCGCCCACTCGTGCACATCTTGCCCGGGCACGATGTAGTGACCCACTGTTTGATCCGGGTCAACCACCTCGGCCTGTGAGACCAAGCCGAGGGCGACATCCGAACCGATGGTTACCCGACCAGAATCCAGTGGCTCCAACCCGGCTAGCGCATGAAGCAGGGTGGTTTTGCCGGCGCCATTGCGGCCGACCACCGCGATGCGCTCACCTGCGCCAACCCCTAAAGACACACCGTCAAGTAGTGGCCGCTCGCCATATGACTTCGTTGCAGTTTCGACACTGATGAGATTCCTGATAGCCATATAGGACAAGTGTACGGATTCGCCCATGCCCAAGGCGTGGGGCAACAGGCCTTGCCGCTCGAAGCAGCGGTGATCGCTCTGTTGCTGCTCTCAGATAGCAACTGGCGTGAAGCCGCCGGCAAAGGAGATTGGCTGAACACGCGCCGACTTGGTGAAGTCAGTCGCGGCGAGATCCACCACGTACCAGGTCGGGTCGGTAACCGTTCGGTACGCGTAGCGCTTGCCAGTGAGATTGCAGATGGTGTCCCAGACTGTCACTTCGTCCACGACTCCTGCGGCCCCGAAGGACTCCTTGACAAGGCCGGGGACCATGTCGAATGAGTTCAGGATGTGCATGGCGAACTGCTCGGCCTGAGCTCCCGTTACCGGCACATCCGAGAGCGCCACCTGCGCTGCTGCGCGCACGAAGCGGGCCGGCGGAGTGAAGTCACCGGGCAGGCCCATCAGGCCTTGGCCCTGACCCGCTGCAGCGATCGTGAAGGAGCCGAAAGTTTGATCGGCCGGGGTGTTACTGCTAAGCCCGACGTAGTTGTTCAGGTTGGTCAGGTGCCAGTCCATGTATGGTGAATTTGTACCGACCCCGGTCGGATTTTCGACGATAACCCAGCCTGACGGATGAAGTTCGATTGCGATCGAACTGGTCTCATCGTGCACCAGGCAGTGAATCGGCGGGGCGAAGCCCATGCCGGGATCGAAGCCCCAAATATTGCTTCCCTGAAGGGCCGCCTTCACCTCAACGATGGTCGAGCACGTGCCGAGCAGGTACGCGATGAGGTCGGCCTCGCAGAGATCAGATCCATCGCCAATGAACGGCTGGTAGGTGCAGTAGCCACCGGGCATATAGAGGAGATGAGCAGAGAGTCCCGCATCATTCATGCCATCAATCAGAAACTCGGGCTTGCCGAATGCGCACATACCCACGATCCCGTGTGTTGCCGACCAGGCCTTGCCCGGCTTCCCGCCGGAGGCGACTCCCACGCCCGCATAGTCAGCGGGCAGCGCAGCCAAGGCCGTCGGCATCTCGGTAGGGAACTCGAGGCTGCGTCCGATCACGACGCTTCCGTCGTTGGCCTTCTTGGTCTTGAAGTTCGTGCACATGTTTCCCCCGGGAGGTAGTAGGACGCCACTTGCCTAATGCAGACGCTACAGCCCGGCTCCGAAGCTCACTGTGCGATGACAGGTTCGGGAGCGGTGCTCAGCCCAGGGGTTCAGGATTATCGCGAAGGATGTGGTGTTTCACGACTTAGATAACCCCTGTCCCGCGACATCGTTAACCCGTTGCCGTGTCAAAAAAACAGGGTCATCGCGCAAGCAGTGTTGACGGGCCGTTCTCATGCGGCCGTGGCGGCGCAACACGGGATTTCAAAATGCGCCAAGGCGGTTTCCGTGTTTCCATCACCACCGCAGGACACCATCGCCCCGCTTCAACTTACACAAGAGATAAGGACGTAAACCTCATGCCAAATATCGACGTTAATTCGCCAGTGAGTTCAGCACCAACTGATCGGCTCGCACTCGGTGTTGGTTGGGTGCGGCCTGGTGTGACCGGTATCGGCGGCACCCTAAACCCCTCCGGCTACAACTCTGGGGCGTACTGCTTTGAGGCTAATGAATAGTAGAACTCTTCCCTACCGCTAGGTGGGGTGTTTAAACCCTGTTGCTGGCCCTGACCGCTGTTGGCCCGGGGCCAGTTGTTTGCGGTAGTGAACTCGAACACCCCAAGTAGTAGAAGTCGAACCTACGTCGCACAGGAAGCCCCGTTACCCCTGCGCGCATCTTCGCACTTGGGAACTTTTTGCTAAACCCTTGGTTTTAGGTCGGGAGTGTTTTAGCATCATTTACAGATGCCCGCTTGGGTATTGGCCCTTTGACCTGTTGGAGCATGAAATGCCAAATAGTGATGTTGCTACCCCAGTAAGTTCAGCGCCATCTGATCGGCTCGCACTCAGTGTTGGTTGGTTACGGCCCGGTGTGGCCGGTATCGGCGGCACCCTAAACCCCTCTAACATTTTCCACAACCCCTGTGGTGTGTGCTTTGAGGGTAATGAAGAGTAGCACCGTTCCCTACCACTAGGTGGGGTGTTTAACCCCTGTTGCTGGCCCTTGACCGCTTTTGGTTGGGGGCCGGTTGCTTGCGGAACCATTGCAGTTTCCGCACTTTCATTTGGCTTTGAAGAGGTCGCTCGCAAACTGCCATCGGGGAAGGCAAAGACGCATCACACAGGGTTTTCCCCCTCACGGGAGGGCCTTCGGTGGGCGATACTGGGTTCGAACCAGTGACCCCTCGCGTGTGAAGCGAGTGCTCTACCACTGAGCCAATCGCCCGAAGGATAGGAACTTTAGCGTAAATGGCCACCGGACAGTACCTCGCTCAGGTATCAGGCCAAGTATGTGAAGGTGAAAGCGTGATCCGGTGGCGCTAGGGCGTCGACAAATGTGAGAGCCCTAGCGCGTTGCTCGTTAATCAGCACCCTTCTGGGGTTATTGTTTATTCAACCTCAGAAAGGGTTCCCACATGACAAGTAACAGGCTCCATACGCGAAAATTACGCGGCCTGATGATTCGTGCCACCGCCGCGTCAGCACTGGTCTTAGGTGCGGTCGGCCTTGCAGCCGCACCAGCACAGGCGGCCAGCGCGACCGGCTACGGCAATGGTGTAGTTGGTATAACTCAAACCATCAGCGCGCAGGCGGTGTGCCCGAGCGCTCAGTTAGCGTTCACCGCGCAATACAGCAATGGTGTCACAGTGGCTGCGCCTTTGGTTTATGCCGATATTAACGGCAATGCGACGATCTACTGGGCGCCAACAATCGTTGGGCAGATCACCCAAGCCACGATCGGCAGCACCTGCTCACCGGTATACCTTGGCGGGGCCAATATCAGCCAAACTGCGACGACCACCACGATCTCAACCCCGAACAACGCACAAGTGGGTTTGGCGACCCAGATCATGGTTACGGTGCAATCAAATAGCCCAAGTGCCTACGCCCCGACCGGCCAAGTTGTTGTCAAGAATGTAAACGGAGCAACATTGCAGACGATGGGCTTGGCCCCTGGCCCAGGCAATGGCCAGGCTTACGCCTATTACTGGTGGACGCCATCGACTTCAGGCACATACACCTTTCAGGCCACTTACAGTGGTGATTCCAATGCCGCATCATCAGTTTCGCCACAGGACTTCATAAATGCCACACCGAACGGCACCCCGATAACTTTGACGCATCCAACCACGATGACAACAGGTATCCCGCAGACCTTGATCGCCACGGTCTACCCGACCACCACGCAGGGCTCAGTTGGATACACATTGAACGGTAACCCGATCAGTGCGTCAGTACCGCTCGTAAACGGTGTTGCGAGTTTCCAGTGGACCCCAACTTCCGCCGGTGCCTTCACATTAGGCGCTAACTACACGACAAATCAAGGTGGCAGCGGTTCCACTTCCGGTGCGATAACGGTGGTCTCAGGGCCAGCATCAAGTGATGTAATCACCGTCACTCCAGCCGGTGGCACAACTTGGAGCCCCAACGGCACCTACGTGCTCAACGCGAGCTCGACAACTAATTTCAATGTTTCAACTTTGTCGGGATCCAAGGTCACACTAATTGATTCAGGGCCATGCACTAGTCCTGGTTTATCGGTTGTCACCCCGGCCAGCACTGCATCTTGCATACTGTCATTTGTCAGTGCAGGCGGCAATGGCTACGCACCAATCACGCAGAATTACAACGTGACCGTTGGCCTGGGCCAGCAAACTGCAACCTTGGCGGCACCTCAGTCCGGCAAGGTGAATGTGGGTAAGACCATTACCCTTGAATCCCCATCACAAAGTGACACCAATGCCGGTCAGAACATCACGTGGAAAATCACCGCCGGTAAGAACAAAGTCTGCTCTTTGGTGTTCCCGAGCAGCGGAGCAGTCAAGCTGAAGATGAAAAAGAAAGGCACGTGCACCGTCGTCGGCAGTGCACCAGCTGTACCGAACGTATGGGCCGCCTACTCGGTGACCCGCTCCTATCAGGGCGTGTAGCTCGTAACTTAAAAGTTTGGGCCTCTCACGAAAGTGGGGGGCCCAAACTTTTGAGCGAGCTGATTAAGGGTCAATTTCAGCTGCCGCGCGAATTGCAAACTGCTGACGCATCATTGTCGAAACCGGGCCTGCGGCCGCCCAAACACGCTCATCAACTCGAACCACCGGGTGCACATCCCTTGTTGACGAAGAGATGAAAACCTCATCCGCGCCGGTTAGCACCGAAAGATCAAATGCCTGCTCCGTGACATCGAACCATTCAAGAATCAAGTCTCGGGTTACCCCAGCAAGGCAACCGCTCGCCAGCGGCGGGGTAAATACTTTCCCATCGATGATCACAAAAACGTTAGTGCCGGTGCCTTCACAAAGTTCACCACGAGTGTTAGCCAAGATTGCTTCGGAGGCTCCAAGCTCGCGGGCCCGCAGCAAGGCGACCACATTCTCTGCGTACGAAGTTGTCTTAACCCCCGCTATTGCAGATCGTTCATTTCGCACCCAAGGCACGGTCACCACCGTGGTGGTATCGGGCCACGGGGCTTGTGGCGCCACGGCCACCACGAGCGTTGGCACCGCGGCCCCTCGATCACTGCCCAAGGGCGCGAAGCCCCCGGTGTAGGTGATTCGCAGGCGGCTCGGCCCGGCTAGCAGAGGCCGGTTCGCGAACAGCACTTCACCAACGGCCGCGCGAATGACATCTAAATCAGGATCAACCAAACCCATCGCGCGAGCAGAAGCACTTAGGCGCCGAAGGTGACGGCTGATGGCAAATGCAGAGCCGCCCTCAACTTTCAGGGTTTCAAATATGCCATCGGCCACGGTGAAGCCGTGATCCAAAACCGAGATCAGTGCTTCATCTTGCGATACCAGCGAGCCAAAATCTCGGTCGCCAACCCAGATCATCATTGCGGCTTCATCCACATAGGCTTAACTTTGCCATGTGCCAGCAGCAACAGTGGTCAAGTGCGCTGCTTTGAGTTGCGTTTCGCGCCATTCGGCCTGCGCATCCGATGACCAAGTTATGCCCGCCCCGGTACCAAAATGCAATTGTCCAGCGGACTTCCAAAAGGTTCGGATCGCAACTGCTAAACATGCGGTGCCTTCGTCGGCATCGACCCAACCAATCGCGCCGCAGTAGTACTCGCGAGGTGCCGGCTCAAGCTCACCAATTAGTCGGATAGCTGACGATTTTGGCGCTCCAGTTATCGAGCCCGGCGGGAATGTTGCCTCTATTATTTGTGGCCAACTTGCGTCCGCAAGCAGTGTTCCGGAAATGTACGAGGCCAAATGCACTAGTCCCGGATGTGACTCGACTTTAAGAAGGTCTGGCACCGCCACCGAGCCTGTTGCACAAACTTTTGATAAATCATTGCGCACTAAATCCACGATCATCACGTTTTCGGCTTCATCTTTGGCGGTTAGATCTCCCGCCACTTTCCCGGTGCCTTTGATCGGACCTGATCGAATGACACCTTTTTGGCGCTCCAAAAACAGTTCCGGACTCGCAGTGACCACTTCAATACCGAGTTCAGGGGCGCAGATCATGCCGGAGTAAGGGGCTGGATTACCAACCCGTAGCAACTCATACAGACCGGCAATATCGCTTTGCCTGCTATCTGGAAGTTGGGCGCTCAAGACCCGGCAAATATTGGCCTGATACACCGATCCTGCAGCGATAGCGGTTCTCACCTCCTCAACCGCCGCAACGTACTCAGGCTCGCCAACCGACGAGCTCCATGCGTTGGAAGCCGGCCCCTGCCAACTAATCGGCCCAAGCCCGCTCTGCCCAACCACTCTGGGTTGCTCAAGCCAACTTTTGAACCTAATAGCCACCAGAGGGCCGCTATAGGGCAACAACACCGCCCAACGGCCCCCCGTATCCAAAGCCCTGAGGTCATTTGTGACGTCGCTGACCCCGGTAGCCCACCTGCCCCCCAAGTGAGCAAAAGCCTTCGTCATAGGCCCCATCATGCTATGTCCAACTCATCGTCAGATATCGTTCCCTTTCGACCTGAAATTGCGAATGCTTTTTCAGGTCGTATGCGGACGTAGCGCAGCTGGTAGCGCATCACCTTGCCAAGGTGAGGGTCGCGGGTTCGAATCCCGTCGTCCGCTCGAAAATGCCAGACACCTCCAGTGGGTGGCACGGCGCAATGGTGGAGTGACCGAGAGGCGAGGTAGCGGCCTGCAAAGCCGCGTACACGGGTTCAAATCCCGTCTCCACCTCCATTTCGGTATTGGATTTCCAAGGCCAGCACCCGAGGTTTTATCTAATTTGGCAACTAGTGTGGTGCCATGAAACTCCGTTCACTTGGAAAATCTGACCTAAGGGTGAGCGCGGTTGGACTTGGCTGCATGCCAATGTCAGCTTTCTATGGCACCCCAGACGTCCGAGAGGCAACTTCTACGCTCGAACTCGCAATTGAACTTGGAGTTACCTTCTGGGACACCGCTGAGGTCTATGGGGCTGGGTCTAATGAGGAACTAATCGGTGAGACCCTCCAGCACCATCGTGCCAAAATCGTGCTGGCTACAAAGTTCGGCTTCGAACCCAACTTTGCGATCAAGGGGCACCCTGAAGATGCCTACCTGGCTATCGACGCAAGCTTGCGTCGACTACGCACCGACTACATAGACCTTTGGTACCTCCACCGAATAGACCCCACCATTGCGATCGAAGAAACAATAGGAGCGATGGCGGAAATCGTTGCCACCGGAAAAGTTCGCTATCTAGGGCTCTCCGAAGCAAGTGCCGAAAGCCTGCGCCGAGCACACGCGGTTCACCCCATTGCCGCTCTACAAAGTGAGTGGTCGCTGTGGTCGCGCGTTATTGAACCCGAGGTTTTGCCCGTTGCCCGCGAACTCGGTATCGGCCTGGTTCCGTACAGCCCCCTAGGGCGCGGCCTCATGACCGGCAAGATCACCGACAAAGCAGCATTGACGGAGGGCGATCACCGGCTCAAGAGCCCGCGTTTTGCAAACGAAAATTTCGAACATAATCGAGGGTTGGTCCAAAACTTCGCCGATTACGCCGCAAATTTGAATTGCACCCCGGGGCAGTTGGCTATCGCTTGGCTAATGGCCCAGGGCGAAGACGTAGTTCCCATCCCCGGCACCAAAAGGCGCACCTACCTAACCGAGAATGCGGCGGCCGTTGACGTTGTTATAACTCCTGTGCAACTCGCCGAGATTAGTCTCCTGATGAGCGGGGTCGCCGGGGCTCGTTATGGCTGGGGTCACTCCTACGGGGATAGCCCCGCCCGCTAACAGGTCGCAAGTCACTGACTGCGCTAGCCTGCGCCAGCCTGCGCCCCTAGCGTGCCCAACGGCGCCGCGCCCTGATAGCCTTCGCTTTCGCACCATGGACCGTTAGCTCAGTTGGCTAGAGCGTTCCCCTGACACGGGAGAGGCCACAAGTTCAAGTCTTGTACGGTCCACGATGAACCCTTCGGAGACGAGGGGTTCTTTCATTTCTTTCTATCCCTGCAACAAGGGTTAAACACCCCACTTAGTGTCGGGGAAGGGTGCTACTCGTCATTACCCTCAAAACAAACGTAGGGTGCACAGAGACACTTTACAAACACAATAGATGGGCTTAGGTCGCCGGCCACGCCGGGCCGCACCAAGCCAACACCGAGTGCGAGCCGATCGATCGGCGCCGAACTTACTGGGGTAGCAACATCAAAATTTGGCATT
>JBIIOU010000074.1:0-9572 GCA_044336815.1 Candidatus Nanopelagicales bacterium
CTGCACCGGCCAGATAGGAAGCCACCTTGTCGCGGTGCTCGCCCGTGATAAGCGGGCCCATCTCGGCATCAGGGTCGGTGCCTGGCCCAACCCGCAGTTTTGGTAACCGGGCAGCAATTGCCTCGACTATTGCGTCTCCGATATTACCTACGGCAACTACCACAGACACTGCCATGCAGCGCTCACCAGCTGAGCCGTAGGCGGCGCTAACTGCTGCATCTGCGGCCATGTTGATGTCAGCATCGGGCAGCACGATCATGTGATTCTTGGCCCCGCCGAGTGCTTGAACGCGCTTACCGTTTGCGGTGCCGGTGGTGTAAATATACTTCGCAATGGGGGTGGAACCGACGAAACTTACGGCGGCGATATCTGGGTGCTCCAAGATGGCGTCAACTGCAACTTTGTCACCTTGAAGAACGGTGAATACACCTGGTGGAAGCCCGGCCTGAGAGAGTAACTCGGCTAGGTAAAGAGCTGCGGACGGATCCTTCTCGCTCGGTTTTAGGATGAAGCAGTTGCCAGTCGCGATTGCGTTGGCAAACATCCACATCGGGACCATCGCCGGGAAGTTAAACGGGGTGATACCGGCAACGACCCCAAGTGGCTGCTTTATCGAGTAGACGTCAACACCACCGGAAACCTGCTCGCTGAACCCACCTTTAAGTAGCGCGGGGATGCCACAGGCGAACTCAATATTCTCCATGCCTCGAGCGAGTTCACCGGCAGCATCACTCGGGACTTTGCCGTGCTCGATTGAGATCAATTCAACGATTTTGGCTCGGTTAGCGTTGGCCAGCTCACGGAAAGCGAACATGATCTCGGAGCGCTTCGACAGGGACGCTAGCCGCCATGACTTGAATGCTTCCTTTGCGGACGCAACTGCGGCATCAACCTCGGCAACCGACGCTAAGCCGACACTGGCCTGCTGCTTGCCGGTGGCAGGGTTGTAGACCGGGCTGGTGCGCCCAGAAGTTGATGGAACCAGAGCTCCGTTGATCCAGTGGTCAATGACACGCACAGTAAATCTCCGCTTCTTTTTCGATATTTAGTCTTGCGTGGTTTAGAGCTCAGATCAGGTATTGCGATAGGCCGCGCTTTAGATATTGGCCGTGGCCTTTAACGCCTTTGTACTCATTATTCTCAACGACAACTTTGCCGCGGGAGAGCACGGTGTCTACGTGGCCGTCGATCACGAAACCCTCCCAAGCCGAGTGGTCCATGTTCATGTGGTGGGTTTTGTGGAAGCCAATTTCGGTTCGGCCAACCGGATCGTAGATGACGATGTCGGCATCTGAGCCAGGAGCTATAACTCCCTTGCGCGGGTAAAGGCCGAACATGCGCGCGGGGGTTGTTGAGCACAGCTCCACCCAGCGCTCAACTGAGATCTGCCCATCGACTACGCCTTGGTAGATGAGATCCATTCGGTGTTCGACCGAACCAATTCCGTTGGGAATCTTGGAAAAATTACCGACGCCGAGTTCCTTTTGCTCCTTGAAGCAAAATGGGCAATGGTCGGTGCTCACCACGGAGAGGTCGTTGGTGCGCAGGTAGCGCCAAAGTTCCTCTTGGTGGCCTTCGGCTTTTGAGCGAAGTGGCGTGGAGCAAACCCACTTCGCACCTTCGAAGCCAGGCTGCATCAATTGATCTTCAAGGGATAGATACAGATACTGGGGGCAGGTTTCACCGAAGACATTTTGGCCGCCATCGCGCGCCCGCTGAACCACCTCGACTGCTTGCTTCGCAGACATGTGAACTACATATAGCGGAGCGCCCGTCATGTGTGCGAGCATCACTGCGCGATTGGTAGCTTCGGATTCGGTTTGCCAGGGGCGAGTGAGGGAGTGAAACTTCGGGTCGGTATTGCCTGCGGCGAGCGCCTGGCTCACTAAAACATCAATGGCGGTGCCATTTTCGGCATGCATCATGATCATGGATCCGTTGTTTGCGGCGGTTTGCATGGCCCGCACGATTTGGCCGTCATCACTTAGAAAAACGCCTGGATAGGCCATGAACAATTTAAAGCTAGTGATGCCTTCCTCAACTAGTTCATCCATCGCCTTTAGGGAGTCATCATCGACTCCGCCGATTATCTGATGGAACCCGTAGTCAATATGGCAATTTCCGGCAGCTTTTTCAAACCAAGCTTGTAGTGAATCCTGAACACGTGAGCCGTAGGTCTGCACGGAGAAATCGATAATGGTTGTGGTGCCACCCCATGCTGCCGCACGGGTGCCAGTCTCGAAGGTATCCGAAGCCGCAGTGCCCCCGAAGGGCAGCTCCATGTGGGTGTGGCAATCGACACCGCCGGGAATCACATACTTCCCGGCGGCATCGATCACTTGGTCAACGCTGCCCATAAGACCCGTTCCAAGGCTGTTGTCGCCCGGGGCCAGAACTGCCACGATGCGCTCGCCATCGATCAACACATCAGCATTGGTGATGCCAGCGGGCGAAACAACGCTGCCATTCTTAATCAAGATCGTCATGGGTTCTCCTCGTTGCGGTGTTATCTGCGGACTAAGTCGTCGTATGCCTCTGGACGGCGGTCGCGATAGAAAGCCCACCGGTTTCGGACGGTTGCGATCAAGTCCATGTCAAGGTCGCGAACGATTAATTCGGGCTGGTAGGGGTCACCCTTTTCGCCAACATACTGGCCTTCAGGGTCAATGAAGTAGGACTGGCCGTAGAAATCATCATCGCCAAGGTCCTCGATGCCAACTCGATTTATCGCACCTACGTAGTACTCGTTGGCAACCGCAGCGGCTGGCTGCTCGATACTCCATAGGTACTGAGAAAGGCCACGTGAAGTTGCGGAGGGATTGAAGACAATCTGCGCACCATTTAGCCCGAGCGCACGCCACCCTTCGGGGAAATGTCGGTCGTAGCAGATGTAAACGCCGATCTTGCCGACCGCCGTGTCGAAGACCGGATAGCCGCCATTGCCTGGGCGGAAGTAGAACTTTTCCCAAAAACCACTGACGTGCGGAATGTGCTGCTTGCGGTACTTACCAAGATAAGTGCCATCTGCATCAACAACGGCCGCGGTGTTGTAGAGAACACCTGGCTGCTCCTCTTCATACATTGGCAGCACCATGACCATGTTCAGTTCTTTGGCTAACTTCTGAAATCTCTCGGTGGTTGGGCCGGGGATGGCTTCGGCGTATTCATAGAACTTGGCATCTTGGACCTGGCAAAAATACGGTCCGTAGAACAACTCCTGGAAGCAGATCACTTGGGCCCCTTGGGCGGCGGCCTTTCGGGCGTAATCCTCATGCGCTGCGATCATAGATTCTTTGTCGCCGGTCCAATTAGTTTGAACCAACGCCGCTCGAATGATGGACATGGACTTTTCCTCCTGTGTGGTTCGGCAATCTGCTGATGTCTACATGTACTGATGCAATAGTGGGCACCAGCCTAGTAAATCAAAGGGCCTTGAAATGTTCATTAGGTAATGTAACAGTTCTATTTGTGGTAGGAATGGTAAATACCCATTTCGATTTGTGTTGAATATTCCTTTAGGCAAGGGCTATGAGGTGAAGTCTTGACCACACTCGTTGAGGTAACTGGCGATGAATTACGGGATGTGGGGAACATTGTCAGGGACGCAATAACAGATTCTTCGCCCAGGGGGATTGCTGCCGCTGTGCACCGCTTAATCCGCGCGGGCCGCTTAGTCACCGGCGATCGCCGACCTACCGTTCGAGAGTTGGCGCTCAGTATCGACGTTAGTCCGGCTACCGTCAGCGAGGCTTGGCAGGCACTTTCGGCGGTTGGAGCCACGAAATCGCGGGGGCGGGCAGGTACTTTTGTCCAAGACACACGCGAACCTAGCCGCCCGGTCAGATACCTAGGCATCGGCGTGCAAGGTGGCGCTTTGGCTGCCTTAGACCTGTCCACAAGTATGCCTGATCCGGCACTTTTGCCACCAATTAATGCTGCATTAACTGCAGTCGCTGGCCCTTCACTTAGCTGGACAACGAGCTATCTTGATAACCCATTGTTACCGAGCCTCGAAGAGATCCTTAGGCAAGATTGGCCGTTTGAGCCACAGCGAATGGGGTTGGTCGACGGTGCGCTCGATGGATTGGCGCGGGTTGTGGAGCAGGTGGTGCGGCTCGGCGACCGGGTTGCAATCGAAAACCCGGGGTTCCCGGCGCTGATGGATTTATTGGAATCACGTGGCGCTGAAGTGATAGCCCTTGAAATGGACGGGCTCGGTGTCACGGCTGACTCGCTGGCAGCTGCGATTCGGGAGCAGCCGGTAGCGGTTTTTATTCACCCGAGGGCGCAGAACCCCACGGGATCCAGCATGACGGAGGCTCGGGTGCGAGACCTTTCCAATGTTATGCGTGCGAATGCCGCGTGGATAATTGAAGCCGACCATTCAGGTGCAATTGCAAGCGGGGCGGATGTCAGTGTCGGGTCTTATCTGCCAGAGCGCACTATTCGGATTAGAAGTTATTCAAAATCCCACGGGCCAGACTTGCGTATCGCGGCAATTGGTGGCGCCGCCGATGTGATTGACCCGCTGATGGCGCGCAGAATGTTAGGTCCCGGCTGGACCAGCAGGATCCTCCAAGGTGTGTTGGTGCAATTGTTGACTTCGCCGGAAGCAATTTCTTCGGTTGACTTGGCGCGTGAGACTTATCGTCGCAGAAGTACTCAATTCTGTGCGTTCTTGTCGGCCAATGGCATTCAAGTTAGTGCGGGGGACGGCATTAATGTCTGGGTTCAGGTTAACGATGAGAGAAGTGCCCTTATAACGCTTGCTGCAGCAGGAATCCACGTAGCTCCAGGTGGACCTTTCATGGTCGCCTCATCAACTAGTAGTCACTTGCGGGTGACCGCTGGCCTTCTTCCTGACGATGCCGTGCGGTTGACTCGAATTTATGAGAATTTCGTTATTGCGGCCAAGGCCCAGCCCAGCGTCAGGGGTGGGATTTCTTAGTGCGGGCGAGCCTTGCCTGGATGGAAATTGCGGTGCTCGCAAATGTGACGAGCCGGTTGCGAATCGGGCCGTTAGTGAGTCCAGTTACCTTGCGCCAGCCGGTGGACTTGACACCGCAGGCAATCGCCCTCAATGTCTTTAACAATGGGCGAATTGAACTCGTTATTGCTGAACTGTTAGGGATCTAGCCCAGCCCGTTGCCTGAGCGCTTTTCCTGCTTGTTGGCCGGCTTCAAGTATTGGCTGAACTGCTACCCGGGTTGGCTTCCGATTAAGCATTACCGCTTCGCCCTGCACGAATACGGCGTCAATAGTTTCCGCGGTTGCGCTGTACACCAGCGTTGAGTAGGGATCCCCGAAGGTCACGGTATTGGGATGCCAAGGATTCAGTACGAAGAAATCTGCGGACTTTCCGACCTCAAGTGACCCAATGTCTTCCGCCCAATCCAGTGCCAGCGCGCCACCCATGGTTGCCATCCGAACAATGTCGCGCGCCATGATCACAGAAGGATCTCGGTGCTCAAGTTTTTGTAGGAGACCGGTGAGTTTCATGACTTGCAACATATCCTGATTATTGTTGCTTGATGGGCCGTCTGAACCCAACGAGGTATTGATTCCAAGCCGCATCATTTCAACAACTGGAGCTACCCCTTCGCCTAGATAAGCGTTACTGGCTGGATTGTGTGAGATCGATGAACCGGTACCTGCAATCAATGTGAGGTCTTCGCGAGTTGGATGCGTGCAGTGCACAAGAAGAGTACGTGGTCCGAGAAAATTGATCGAATTCTCAAAGACGATATCCGTCGTTCCATACATGTCTAGTGCAGCTTCGAGAGTTGAAGGCGTCGTCGCGTGTATCGTGACACCGGTATCAAATTCCTTTGCAAGATCTCTAGACGCAATCAGTGCGTCCCGCGAGGCACTAAAAATTGTGTACGGGGCGAACCAGATGCGAATGCGGTCCTCGTCAGATTGATGATAAGCAGTTGCCAGTTCACGGCAGGCGGCAATTTCAGCCGAGGTGGAGTGAACGATTTCGGCGTGCACAGTTCCAGTGTCGAGGATTCCGCGTGCGAGGACAGTCCGAACGCCTACTTCTCGCATGCCCGCGATGGTCGCTTCCGCCATTCCAGGTCGAGGGTGGGGATAGTTGTAATCCACAACTGTGGTGGTGCCACTCAGCACCGCTTCAAGAGCTGTAAGTTGGCCAGCGGTCCTCGCATCCGCAACCGTTAGGTGTCCAACTACCCGGTCAATGGCCTGCGAGAACCAATCCCAGACACCGAGACCTTCCCCAATGCCCCTGGTCAAAGTTTGAAAGGAATGCGTATGTGTATTTATCAGGCCTGGGAAGACAAAACTGCCGCCGCAGTCATGTTGCGCTGCCGAGCTCTTCTGGTACTCGGACATTGGCCCCAGTGACGTTATCCGCCCCCCGCGCAATCGCATGAACCCGGAATGGATTTCCGTCCACTCACCATCAATGGTCACCAGGTGGGCATTGATTATGTCAAGATCGCCGCCGGTCATGAGGAGTCAGACAACGCCCGTGCCACCTGTGCGCCAACGTAAGCATTGTTCTTGATCAATGCGACGTTTGCCACGAGGCTCGCGCCCTCGGAAATTTCATAGATCGCCGAAAGGAGATACGGTGTTAGCCGCTTGCCATTGATTCCCTCCGAGTTCGCACGTGCTAGAGCTTCTTCAATTAAAGCTCGGGTTTGGTGCTCAGGAAGCGCATCTGCCTCAGGTAGCGGTACTCCAAGGAGCATCCCTGAAGGTCCACGCAGCTCTTGATCTGCAAGGAATGCCTTTGCGATTTCAGTGGGGTCGTTAACAGACCACTCCATTGCGACACCGCTATCGCGACTGTAGAACCAAGGAAATGTCTTCTGTGACCATACTGCGACGGGTGCACCGATGGTCTCCAGGTATTCAAGCGTTGCCTTCACGTCCATAAAGGCTTTTGTTCCTGAAGCAACTGTGATGCATGAGTACTTTTGAATCGCGAGGAGATCCGCTGAAATATCCAAAGTATCGCTGAAGTCAGGTGCAACGCCGCCAATTCCACCGGTCACGTGCACGGGGATACCAAAGTGATTAGCCACGAACAGGGTTGCCCCCACAGTGGTGGCACCGCTCTTACCGAGAAAACTCGCTCGGGCTAAGTCACGCTCTTGCGCTTTTACCACATCATCGGCGTAGGCCAGGAATGTCAATTCATCTTGAGTCAGCCCGCACACAATTTCGCCATTGATCAGTCCGACGGATGCGGGAATGGCGCCTTCATTACGGATAATCGACTCGACAGCTAAGGCAGTTTCAATGTTGGTAGGACGCGGCATGCCATGCGCCACGATGGTTGATTCCAGGGCCACTACGGGGCGACCCTCTGCCAAGGCCTGACGTACCTCTTCGTTAATACGCATTTACGAAGCCTTTCTCATGGGGGATTTCGAATTAAAGCACAGTTCAGAGACGCACGCACAAAGTTCTCGACTGAAAAGTTATTTCCATTGTTTTGAAAATTCAACCGCTAATGATTCACGCATGCTGTCGCCACCTGCATGCCCACCAACAAAACGAATCGCACATGCAGCAACTCTGGTTCCGACTTGCAATGCCTCCAATGCGTCTGCTCCAGCGAGTCGAGCTGCAACAAATCCTGCTGCGAGGGCATCACCCGCCCCAGTGGTATCGACCACCGGTCCAGGCGCAGCAGCCACTGCGTGTATCTCACCATCCGATATGAGAAATGAGCCGGCGGCGCCATCGGTGACAACTGAATGTTTAGGTGGCATTGCGCTTAGGGCCTGAGCGGCGGCATATGCGCTTGACGTTTTCGTGAATGCGCAAGCCTCATATGTGTTCGGGAACATGACTTCAGCTTTACTCAGCACCAGGGCCAAAAGAGGTGTAGGAGTCTCCATGAGTAGCGGGCTTGGATCAAGCGAAATGGGGATTCCTTGATGGGCCGCAGCATTTATCGCAACTTCTACCAAAGCCGCGGTTCGTTCCCTTTGCAGCCAGAAACCTGAAATGTGCAGCCAATCTGCAGTTTCGATCCGGGCGACAACTAGACGGAGGTAGGCCTCCTCAAAATCTTGGTTCCAGGAATCTTCAGGGGCCCGGTAGGAGTGGAAACGTCGGTCCCCGTCCGCGCCAATTGTTATCACGCACATGGAATTGCGCTCTGATTCACGTTGAACCAGTTCGGTGGCAACTCCGTAGTGAGTGAGGTCATCAATGAGTAGAGAGCTAAAGGAATCCTTACCCACATTCGTGGCGATAAATGATGTGACCCCAAGGGCCGCAGCGTAAACTGCAAAATTCGCAGCAGAGCCGCCAACGCCGACCGTGCTCTCAGAAACCGCAACATCAGGCGAGGCGTGCCATGCATCGTGTACTTGCAAACTGATCTCAACCATCGTGTCACCCATGGCTACAACCGTTGACATGCCTCGAGCATAGTAAATATCAGTCCATCAAAAATGTTTTGATCAATTATTCTCGCAAAACTTTAAGACAATTGCACTATGCTTCGTGTACCCCTGACAGTAGAGGGCACGGGTCCCTTGGAGTGGTAAGACTGGTGGAGGGGCGATCTAAGTGCATCTGAAAAGAGCGAATTGACCAGTCTCATCGCCGGGATGGCAACGGCAATATTTTTTGCAGTGGGAACTATCGCCGCTTCCCGTGCAAGCCGGATTTTACCTGCGCCACATGTTGTGGCCTTGTCTGCAGCCATTGCTGCAGTAGTCGTCGTACCATTGGCGGCGATCCAGGGTGTCCCGCAATTAGAGACCTTCCAACTCCTTCTCATGCTGGTCTCTGGGGTGGGCAACATTTTCGGCTTCCTTTGTGTCTATGTTGCGTTTAAGCACGGAAAAGTAGGACTGGTCGCACCGATTGTTGCGACAGAAGGCGGAATCGCTGCGGTAATTGCATCGTTCCTCGGGAGAAGTGTTGAGCCGCTAATTGGCTTTGTTCTCCTGCTGATCGTGATCGGCATCTTGATCGCCGCCCGATCGAAGGATCCTGATCCTTTTCCGGGAGAGCGACCAGTCTTAGCGGCAGGCTTTGCAAGTCTAGGAGCCTTTTTGTTCGCCATCGGATTAGTCAGCACTGGATTATTGAGCGGCGAGTTACCGCTTTCCTGGGTATTACTTCCCGCTCGCATCGTTGGTGTTCTCTTGTTCACATTGCCACTTCTTTTATCAGGTAGGTTTCGGGTGACTCGGCAAGCCTTTCTCTGGGTATTGCTCCTAGCCGCAGCAGACCTGTTGGGTATTGGCATGTACACAATTGGTGCCGCGCAGAATCTACCGGTGACAGCAGTGCTCGCTTCTCAGATGGCACCTCTCGCAGCGATTCTGGCCTTCTTCTTGTTCCGAGAGCGGCTGGGCAAAGGACAGATTACAGGACTCATCATCATGGTTGGCAGCGTGACATTACTTGCCTTTATTCAATGAGCGGGATCCGCATGAAGACTCACAACGCGTTAGATATCTGTATGAATTCGCCAAGAGTAAACGCAACGGAAAATATGAAAAGGAGAAAAAATGTCAGATAAGGAAAATACCCCTCCGCTTTTTGATGTTGATGGCATTTCGGTCATGACGAAA
>JBIIOU010000076.1:0-9526 GCA_044336815.1 Candidatus Nanopelagicales bacterium
CGGGTAATTCGTTGGGCATGCCCGACCAACCCACCAAGCATGACCATCGAGGCGGTGTCATCGGCAGCCTGTAGGGCTTGATGAATGCTTGTTTCGCTAGCAGCACTGTCAGTTGTCTGGTCGGCGATGGTTGCAGCGGCGGCGGCGAATACCCGGGCAAGTGGTGAGAGTTCGTTCGATGAGCCAGCGGCGGGGCGCTCGGTGATCAAGTGGTTCAGGTCTGACGCAATTGAAAGCACGCGTGCTGCCATCACTTGCGTCACTCGAAGTTGCTCTTCAAGTTCGCGTAGATCGAATTCATGGATAGCCGGCGACCAACGCCGATGTTCACGCACATCTTCAACAGCAACGGCTAGGCGCATAGTTTCATCGCGTAGACGAACCGCTTTGTCGAACCAGGTGCGAGTGATGTCAGGAGTAAGAGTCATCTGCACCCCCTGCGCAACATCATTTAGCATCTCAGCCAGTTCATTTTGAATGCTTGACAATTCGACTTCGGCGCGGCCGACCGGCTTACCTCTACTCGTGAAGTAGGAGGCAACAAGTGCGCAGGCGCCACCGACCATGACGCCGAGGAATCTTTCAAGGGCGCCCTCTGGACTCGTCTGAGCACCAATTACCAAAATAACGGTGACGGCAACAGCCATGGCGGCGTAAGGAGCCGAACGTGGGTCAGCCACCTGCAGGAGCCGAATGATGCCGAAACTGGCGAGCACCAAGATCGCGATAGTTGCTGGCCCGAAACCAATTAAGGAAATCGCGGCGAACGCGACGGCGGAGCCGGCAACAACCCCGATAACCTGAAAAAGGGCTTCCTTGGCCGCGTGGTGAAAAGTGGCTCGGGTTGCCACCACGGCGGTTATTGCTGCCGGTACCGGGTCAATAAGAGCTACGGCCCCACCGATCACATATGCCGCGGTTGCTGCAGCAGCAGTTAGTACTGCCAAGCGCAGATAGGGGGAGTGAAGCACTATTTGGCCCAGTTTGTGCCCGGTGCGCTCGCTGCCCATCACGCTCCCATCAAAGGAGCAAATGCTCCCGATGGCTAGTTTAAGGCGAAAATGGCGTATTCTGAAAACCACGGGCCTCGGCCTCTTGATTGTTCATAATTAAATATGGGGGTGATCGGTTTCGACGTTCAGATGTTTTGACCGGAGAAGCGTGTCGAGAATCAAGGTGATCTCGTTAAGAATCCTTGAAAAACAATAACTGCCAAAAATAAGCAGTCTGCAGACGCTTACGCCCTCGCGGCCTAAGCAATAATCTGCCGTCAGCCCAATGTGTCCCCGAATTGGGGCCTGACGTCGCTAGGGGACTAACCAATTGCTTCGGTCACGGAAGCAGGCGGAAAAACTAACAGTGGCTGGGCCGCCCGGTGCAGTGCCGCACGAAGCACCGGGGCCGAGAAGCGATAGCGCGGCTACACACGTAGAAGTACGGAAGAGGCCTGCACGGACCCGGGTTCGATTCCCGGCACCTCCACAAATAGCCCTGTTTCCTCATGAATCACGAGGGAACAGGGCTCTTTTTTGCCTCACAATGTATTGATGCAATGTAGCAATGTAATGCTCCCAAGAGGACTCACGTAGGTGAAAAGTCCAAAGTTATTGAGTCTGGCGAGGTTTGCTCTGAACGGTAAGGATTCAACATCGAGTCCAACACCAACTAGGGGATTCCACCCGTCGGTTTTAATGGCGGCAGATGAAATCGCACAGGCTTGCTCAAGGTTAGTAACAGCCCATTTGGTCCGTTGATACCTGTCCCCGTCAGTTGCGTTCTCTTCACCTTTTCCTCAGGTGTTCGTTTTCTTGATTCGGAACTTTGCTTTTTCGGTAGCCATCAATTGCCTCGTGAATCTGAGAAAGAGGGATACCAACATCTACTTTTCTAGTAGTCCAGTCTTGATGCCGAATTGCTGCATCCGTATCCCACCCAAGATCGTCAAAGAGAGCAGCGCAGAACTTGGCAACAGCATCAAACTGTGCAGGATTCATTCCATGCTTGGGAGTTTCGCGATTGTTCTTGTTGATTTTGGTTGAAGACGAGGCTTCAATTTCAATTCCAATTGAGAATCTGTTCCCAATATCCTTAGGCATAACTTTTCCATTAACCTTAAGCGGTCCGCCTGTACCTAGGTGGTAGGTACCGTGACCTGCAATGATTTGGAACTTGCCGTCGCGTCCAACAACAATGTGACAAGCGCGTGCTTCTCCTCCGTATTGTCCGGGATTTCGGCACAAATCGAGGGACGGCATATTTCCGCGAGATAGTGCGCCACATTCTGTGTGATGCCACGCGACCGAAAAAGGCTGAAATCCCTTTCCGTGCGGATCTGGCCCTGTCAACCAATCTTCATCGACATCGAATTCAATGTCAGACTTTCTAGCCGCTCGTATAAGTGATTGTGGGTTCCACGCCATGTGCTTTGCCCTCCTTTGTTTCCGTTTCACCACGCAGTCAGCGGCAGTGAAGACGGCACGCTCATTGGTTACTGCTGGGGCGTGGTCTGGTGCGGTGCTTCGGCGTATAAGTCTGGGACGTTCTTCATTCATTCGGAACTCCTTCGATAGTGTATTAACAAAGGAATCGGCAGGGGCGGGTTGACTCAAAAACGTCACAACGTTTGAAGAGTGTTTACATCTTGTTGGCAATGTTATGTAGTAATGCCGTGTTGTAATGCCGTGTTGAACTTTAGTGATTAAGCCAGACAATCCCTCACGAAAATGAGTACTTATGGATTCCCGGCACCTGGGTCTGCCCCGAGTTTGATTGCCTCCTAACCTGTGAGGAAACGTCTGGATTAAGTGGGTGACGGCGATCGGCGCTAAGGCCCAAGAGTGCCCAGTGGAACGACGTGGATTCCGTCGTCTCGCGTGTATGAGAGCGAGGTTGCTGTGATGATCACGAGCGACGTGGGTGGCCGTGAGACTCGATCGGCGAGTTTGGTCAAGGAAGCAGCAGCCTTGTCTATGTCAGTGTCGCCGAGTTTGACTTCGACGCCGACCCAGTGACCGTCACGTGTTTCGAGGATGTAGTCGACTTCAAGGCGGCCTTCGGCTTCACGGTAGTGGAAGCATGATGCGCCGGCGGCTTCGGCGTAGATGCGAAGGTCGTGGGCGACAAGACTTTCGAACAAGAAACCGGTGGTCTTCAAGTCATTGAGCATCCGCTCGGGGGACATTTGCAGGAGCGAGGCGGCCAGTGACGGATCGCCTAGGTGTCGTTTGGGTGTGGTGATCAGGCGTTTGGATGACCGTACTGAAGGGTCCCAGGCAGGCACTTCATCGACGATCATCATTCTGCGCAACGCGTCTAGGTACGGATTGGCAACGTGGCGGGAGGGCGCATCGGATTTGTCATGCGCGTCATCGCGCGCTCGCTTGAGGATGGCGCTTATGGTGGCAGGTTGTGACACCATTTGCGCGTAGGCGTGCAGGAAGCGGCGCACCAGACGGGGGTTGCGGGTTGCGCCGGAGACCTCGTCAATGTCGTGGTCAATGATGATGTTGAGGTAGCCGTCGAGAAATGTGCGCGCGGTGGACTCGTTCGCTCCGACGAGTGCGGGCCATCCGCCGACAGTGATGTGGTGTAGGTATTCGCGCACTTCCATCGGGCAGTTGCTTGGGGCCGGCTCGACGCCGCGTAGAAGGTCAGTGACCGAGGTGGTGGGTGTGGTGACCTGCTTCTCGGACAGGGTCATGGTGCGCATTCCGACGATGCCGAAACGACCCGCGCCTGAGTGTCTGGGGATGTCGTCCTTGGGTGTGGCTGAGCCGGTGAGAATAAATTGCCCGGGCAGCCCGCGATCGTCGACTGCACGGCGGACGGCGTCCCACAGTTGAGGGGTGCGTTGCCATTCATCGAGCAGGCGAGGGGTGTCACCATCGAGGAGTAAACGGGGGTCAAGTTCGGCGCGCCTAATCGCGTTGGGGTCGGAGTCGAGCAGGACCTCGCTCGCGGCGAGCTGACGGGCGGTCGAGGTCTTGCCGCAGCCCTTCATTCCCTCAATGAGGACGGCGCCCATTGCGTGAAGCCCAGAGCCGAGCATGGTGTCTGCCAATCGTGGCAGATATGCCCGGTTTGGGTGTGGACTAGCCATGACAACTCCCCTCAAATTACAAGAATCACAAGTTTCAACTGACAGAATACACGTTTGTTGGCCGGCAGTATTCACAATTCTTAATCGCTATTTTCAAATGGACGAGCGCCAGCCACTTAAATTGCGCCCAAGGCGATGGTTCCGTCGAAATTTGTGGGCGATGGGGTTGCAAGCGTGCAGCTTGCTAACTTCGGTTACACCCAAGCACTGTCGAGCGTGAACGTATTCTTCGCAAATGTTGTGGAGTAATGCCGTGCTGTAATGCGATTCTGGAGCCTGAAAATCTCTCAGAGAAACGTGTATTCGTCGATTCCTGGAATCTCCACAGATCTGATGTACCCCTGAATATTTCTGACAAGCAGGTCGCTTTGGAAAAAGAAGAGAGTTGCGCATGAAGCGAAGAAGGGTATGACCTAGTCAAGGTAGGTAGCTGGGTAACGGCTTACTGGACAAAGCGTAGGTGAACCTTTATACTACTGGTAGGCCTATTAGGGAATACCTACGGAGGTGGTGGCGTGAGCATCGATACGTCACTGCTTCGTGCACTACCTGCGGTGTTCGGTTATGCCCAAGGGTCCCAGATTGTCGGAGAGCGACAGTTCCGCCGTCTGGTGAGCCAAGGTCAGATCGAGCGCCTCGCGCGCGGGGTATATCGACAGGCTGGTCAGCTGGGCGATGAGGAGCTGATTGAGATTACCCGCCGGGCTCCGCGGGCCACACTGTGTCTGCGCACGGCACTTTCTCGACATGACCTAACCGACGAGATCCCCGGCGAGTGGGATGTCGCGATCCCGCGCGGCGCCTGGGCTCCACTGACACAGACCCGAGTTCGCTGGCGGCACTTCGATCCGGTTACGTTCGACATTGGCCGAGAAATGATCGATCTTGAAGGCGGTATTGAGATTGGCCAGTATCGCGCAGAGCGCAGCATCGTAGATGCCTTTCGACTGCGGCATCGCGAAGGTGCAGACCTAGCGGTAGAGGCGCTGAAGCGCTGGCTGCGATTAGGGGGGCAACCATCGGTGTTACTTCAGGTTGCCAAGTCGTTTCCGCATGCGTTGCCCTCACTTCGCCAAGCCTTGGAGATCTTGCTGTGAGCCCGGTCTCTGGTGACACCCCTGCCGGTGCGGCCTATTTGGCGCTGCAACGGCAGGCGCGAGTTTTGGGCCGTAACACCGACGAGGTACTTCAGTTGTATGTGCTGGAGGGTTTCCTAGCTCGTCTCGCGGCCAGCGCTGTGCGCGATCGATTCGTGCTCAAAGGTGGCGTGCTGCTGGCAGCACTAGATGCCCGACGCCCCACACGCGATGTGGACCTTGCTGGATTAGATATGAGCAACGAAGCTTCATCCGTCCTGCAAACAGTGCGCGAGATCATAGCCGGCGCACCGTCATTTGACGACGGGATTGAATTCGACACCGCATCGGCAACGTCGCAGGTGATTCGCGAAGATGATGAGTACTCCGGGGTCCGGGTCAAAGTAAGCGCGAGAATCGCGAAGGCGAGAGTGAAGTTTCATGTCGATGTGAACATCGGCGATCCAATCTGGCCAGCACCTAGCATCGTCCACGTTCCCCGGCTCCTTGGTGGCGAGGCGATCAAGTGGCCCGGCTATCCACTGGCCATGGTCTACGCAGAGAAGTCCGTCACTGCCATCCAACGCGGCGAAACCAACACTCGATGGCGAGACTTCGGTGACATCTGGACCCTCCAACGCCGCTAGCCCATCGAAGGAACAGAGCTTCGACGTGCGATCGACACCGTCGCCGCGCACCGAAACGCAACGCTGATCCCGCTGCGCGATGCGTTGGCGGGCTATCCGGTTTTGGCGCAGGACAAGTGGACTTCATGGCGCATGCGCTGGTCACTATTCGACTTACCGCAGGAGTTCGCGCCCGTACTCGCTTCGATCATCACCTTCATTGACCCAGTCATTGATGGCTTAGCTCTAGGCGCCGAATGGAATCCGATCGAAGCCGCATGGGAAACACGACAGGCATAAAGATAAGGGAGTGGTGGCGGGCGGAGTCGATGCGGTGAAGTGGGCGCGAAAGTGACGTAGTGGTCCAGCCCGATACACGTGTATCCAGAATCGTATACACGTGTATCGTCCGCGCACACGTAACGATTTTCGGATTTAGCCTGTCGGCATGACCACCCTTGCGAGCAATAACTCAGGTAGTGACCGACCCACGAATGCGCAACTTTCAAGCCGCCGGTTGCGAACTCGGTCAGGCAGATTCGTCGCCCTAGCCCTCAGCGGCATTCTCACTTCTACCGGCGTAGTGATCGGCGCGACACCCGCGCCGGCGACTGTCTATCCGGATTGCGCGGTCGGCACCTACACGACCCCGGGCTCGGTTAGTTACTGCACATTGCCTGCGGGAATGAACATCACTGTCACGGTCAAGTCAGGAAATGGTGGATCTGGCGGAGGCGCAGGAAACGGCGGCATAGGCGGTGCCTCAGGAACCGGCGGAACTGGCAGTTTCACAGGACCCGATGGATCAGGCGGAGGGTCTGGCGGCGCCGGCGGCGCCGGTGCGAAGGAAACTACAACGTGGACGAACGCCACGGGTTCAGCCGTGACCATCAGTCTCTACGTGGCCACGGTGTCAGTTGTCGGTGATGCGGCAGCTAATGGAGCGAATGGTTCCGCAGGCAATCCCATGGTTACCCCGGGCACGGACGGTGGAGCTGGAACCATAGGCACAGCGGGAAATAGTGGCGGTAACGGCGGTAACGGCGGAGCCGGCGGCCCCGGTGCAGGAGACGGCGGCCCCGGTGCAGGAGACGGCGGCCCTGGCGGCGCTGGAGGTGCAGGCGGAGCCGGCGGTGACAATGCCACCGGTGGATATGGCGGAAATGGCGGCGGCGGCGGCCCTGGTGGAACCGATGGTTACGGCGGATTGGGAGCGAACGGCGGCGTCGGAGGTGCCGGCGGTCTCGGTGGTGGTAACGGCAGGTCGGGTGGCAATGGCGGCGCCGGCGGCCCTGGTGGCACTGTCAGTAGTGGCTCTAACAGGGTCGGTTCACCGGGTGGCAACGGCGGAGCCGGCGGAGCCGGCGGAGCCGGCATTGCGTCACAGGTCGCAGTAGTCGGGAGTGGCTCAACGATCAGTGCACCATCACCGGGCGGTGGTGGCATAGGTGGAACCTCTACCAACGGCGCTGCCGGCACGAGTCCTACATCAGCTATTGCGACAACGAATGCTGAAGCACCGAACATCAGTATCGACACGGTCGCAGTCGCTGTTGCCCCGACGATCACTGGGATCTCTCCCTCAAGTGGAACGACCGCTGGTGGGACGGCGTTCACCATTACCGGTACGGGCTTCGCGTCCGGTGCTTCTTTGGGTGTCACCGTTGGTGGTGTTGCTGCAACGGCTATGACGTTGGTGTCATCGACCTCAATCACCGCGGCAACACCGGCCGGTTCAGCAGGTGCAGCAAATGTGGTTGTCACTAACGGTGACGGCCTGACCGCAACCAGCACGGGTGGTTTCACATTTACCGCTCCTTCTGGTGGTGGGGATAGTGGTGGGGGTGAGACCGAAACAACGACTTCGACACCGACGGTTACACCCACCCTGACACCGATTCCTACTTCAAGTCCCTCTATTGCACCGGTATCGAACCTTCCCGTCCTATCTGAGGTGGTCACGCTCCCTGCCGCGCAGGCAAGTAAGGCAACGGAGGTTGCGGTGTCACGGCCAGTCTCAACGGATCCGGGTAATGCACCCAGAGTCAGTGTTATTGCCGGTGCTGCGGTTGCTCCGGTAGCTCAAGGTTTACCTGCTAGTTCCTCGTTTACGGCCACGGTGAGTGTGCCAGGTCGTACCGGTGCTTCACTCGGTGTTATCACGAGTGATGCGAGCGGTCGGGCAACAGTGCCGGCGTTCTCGGCAACCAAAGCCGGTGACTACACGATCTCGCTGTCCGATGACAAAGGAAACACGTTCTATTTGAAGATTGCGATTGCTAGTGCACCTTCTGGTGTGAGCTTGCTCACCGATGCTGATGCGGGAAAGACTGCTGTGGTGCCGGTGAGTGCACCGGTTACGACCACTACTGATACTGCTCCGACGGTGAGTGTGCCGATTAGTAGTCCGGTCGCACCGGTCGTTGGTGGCTTGCCAGCAAGCACGGTCATTAACGTTGATATCAGTTCGACCCGGCAGACCCGCGCGAAGAGCACCACTTTCGTGCGCATCGGCTCTGGTCGTACGAATGCCAATGGCCGGGTGAAGTTGCCGGCATTTAAGGCAGCACGGCCGGGTTCACTCACGATGCGCCTGACCACAGCTGCGGGCAAGACGTACTACCTGAATGTCAAGGTAGTGAAGAAGAAGGCCGCAAGGCCAACAGGCTGACAACCTGACACAAGCGCTGGGCCTCACAACAAGGCCCAGGGCGATACACGTGTAGCCCTTTTCCACGGTGCCGCCGCATAAAGAGGAAGATACGGACATGCCCCGCGATACGCACCTTCTCTATGTCGAGAACGACCCCGTATTGCGGTCGATGATGACTGCACTACTCACAGGGCTAGAAGGAATTAAGGTTGTTGCGTCTCTCAGCGACTCAACGGAGGCCTTGGCGTGCCAGGAGCAGATAGATGTCGCGCTACTCGATTGGGCCCTTGGGTCTGACTCGCTCAATGGAGTACAGCTCGGCCATGCTCTTCGGGAGCGTGATGAGAATGTCGGCATTGTGATTTTGAGCCAGCACTATGCATGGGATTTTCACGGCGCGAATGGCCGGGTGAGCATGGGCTGGTCATATGTTGAAAAGCGGGCCGACATTGACACGGCCTATCTCACAAAGGTGCTCAAAGCTACGGCGTCAGGATTGTCGGTCGTTGAACCCGCCATGGATCAAGGGCAAGCGCCAGTATCGGTTGAACGCCTAGGGCGCCTCTCTACCCGTCAACGTCAGATCATGTCGCTCGTCGCGACCGGGATTGACGCGAACGTAATCGCCGAGCGCATTGGGCTGGCGGCAGTGACGGTGCGTAAGGAACTGTCTGAGTGTTACCGGATTCTGGTCCCCGACCCCGCACCCGGTACGGATCTGCGTACAGCTGCGGTCGTGGCTTGGATTGAGGGGCGACGAGTAACCTCAATGGATGTTTATGACAACTAGGTCATCGGTCAATGACATGTTGCGCACGGTGCGACGCTTCATCCTCGGCCCTTGGCCAATCCATGTCGGAGCGCTGTGGACATTCTGCTCCGTAATGATCCTCGGGGTCACTTGGCGGCTGTTCGGTGCGCAGCCGATGGTTCCCCAATCAACACAGGTCTCTGGGCGGATCTGGTTCATCCTTACCTTTGGGCTATTTGTCCCCGGTGTTGTGCTGGTACCGATCATTATTTACCAGCGTTTTCGAAGCCGGTTTGTTCATCGTCCGATGAGATCGGCGGA
>JBIIOU010000007.1:0-32615 GCA_044336815.1 Candidatus Nanopelagicales bacterium
TGCCGCCGCCACGATCTGTTCAGGGGTCAGCCTGATGCCCTGGTAGATGACTTCGAAACCAGCGTCGCGGGCTCTCACCGCTATTTGCTCCGCACCATTTGAATGCCCGTCGAGGCCGGGCTTGCCAACAAGGAGCCGAAGAGGTGACCCACATTCACGTGAAGTGATTTCGACCGCCCGCCGCACTTCGGCCAAATCCGAACTAACCGAACCCACCACGCCGCTAATGCCGGTTGGAGCCCGATACTCACCAAAGACCTCACGGAGGGTGGATGTCCACTCGCCGGTGGTGACACCGGCTCGGGCACATTCGATGGTCGCACCCATTAAGTTCGCTGAAGTTCTCGCTCTCGCCTGGAGTTCAGCCAGTGCCGTGGCCACCCGCGCGTCATCGCGTGCGGCTCGCCAAGACTGAAGGTCGGCAATGGCCTGGGATTCAACTTCAGGATCAACGACATGAACCGCAGAATCGAGATCAACAATCAGCGGGCTAGCCTCGCTCTCTTGGTATGCATTAACTCCGACGACTATTTGCTCACCCGATTCAATTCGAGTCCGCCGTTCAGAGTGCGCTTGCACCAACTGTTGCTTCATATATCCACTTTCAACCGCCGCGACCGCGCCACCTAGACCAAGCACATAGTCAAGTTCGGCGGTTGCCTCGGCAAGCATTTCAGCAACAATTTTTTCAACTACTACTGAGCCAGTGAATAGATCGTCGTATTCCAGCAGATCACTTTCGAATGCCAGTACTTGTTGAATGCGAAGTGACCACTGCTGATCCCACGGTCGCGGCAAACCTAAGGCCTCATTCCAGGTAGGCAGTTGAATCGCCCGCGCCCTGGCGTCCTTTGACAAAGTGACTGCGAGCATCTCGAGAACTATTCGTTGCACATTGTTTTCAGGTTGCGATTCAGTCAAGCCCAGAGAATTGACCTGTACTCCGTATCTGAATCGCCGCTGCTCTGGGTTCTGCACGCCGTACCGATCGAAAGTAATGCGATCCCACATTTCAACAAACGCACGCATCTTGCACATTTCCTCGACGAAGCGCACCCCAGCATTAACGAAGAAGGAAATCCGCGCAACTACGTCACCGAAGTCAGCCGGGGCCACCTGTCCCGAATCGCGAACTGCATCCAATACCGCGATTGCGGTACTCATCGCATAGGCGATTTCTTGGACAGGAGTCGCCCCAGCCTCTTGTAAGTGGTAACTGCAGATATTTATCGGGTTCCATTTGGGAATGTTTTGCACCGCATATGTGACCATGTCAGTTGTCAACCGCAAGGATGGCTCCGGCGGAAACACGTAGGTGCCGCGCGAAAGATATTCCTTGATGATGTCGTTCTGGGTTGTGCCCTGCAATAAGTCGGCCGGTACACCAGCTTCTTCCGCGGCAACCACGTACAGGGCTAACATCCACATCGCAGTGGCGTTGATGGTCATGGACGTATTCATTTTGTCGAGCGGGATGGCAGCAAGTAGCGCCCGCATATTGCCTAAGTGCGCAATCGGCACCCCAACTTTACCAACCTCGCCAAGGGCCATCGGCGAATCCGGGTCGTAACCGGTTTGGGTGGGCAGATCAAATGCCACCGACAGCCCGGTCTGCCCCTTGGCCAAATTTCGCCGATACAGAGCATTGGACTCACTAGGTGAAGAGTGACCGGCATAGGTTCGGATTAACCAAGGTTTGTCCTTGGTGCGCGAGCTATCCTTTGCGGCGGTCACTTGGTAAGGGTAGCGAGGCCCAGGCCAGATGTCAGCGCGCGGGAACGCCCAAAGTACGCGATCCTTAGCCCGTGCCCGCCTGGAATGCCTACTCCTTCGCTTTTGGGCCTGTCATCGCCGTGCTGGGAATCTTGGTTCTCGTCTTGATCCTGCGCTGGGCTTTTGGCCGTGGCTCCTCCGTGGTCGCTGGCCCAGCGCGTTCTGGCCCACCTTCTGAGTACGGGATGTTGGTAGCCATCGCCTCACCAAGTACCTATATAGAAGGGGAAATCTGGCGCCAGGGGCTCCAAGAGGCTGGGCTAAGGGCCAATCTGGCTCAAACTAACGAGGGCCCAAGGCTGATGGTGTGGCCCGCGGATGTCGAAACTGCCAAAAAGATATTGGCCCGCCTTAAGTGAAAAGTGACTCGGCTTCAATTCGTTCAACTTGGGCGCCGAGAACACGAAGTGCCGGTACCAAGTCGGCGTAACCGCGATCAATATGCGAAACCCCGTAAATGGTCGTGATGCCATCGGCCACCAAGCCAGCGAGCACCAATCCAGCTCCCGCGCGAATATCAGTGGCCTCGACCGGTGCGCCCGATAAATGTGAGCGTCCTCGAACCAAAGCATGATGTCCATCGGTTCGAACATCGGCGCCGAGCCGGGCTAACTCCTGAACGAAGCGAAAGCGCGCTTCGAAGAGATTTTCAGTAACAAGGGCGGCGCCGCTAGCTATCGCATTTAGCGCGATGAACTGTGGTTGCAGGTCGGTCGGGAACCCCGGGTACGGCAAGGTGACAACATCGACGGCCAAGGGCCGGCTGTCCATAACCACCCGGAAACCGCCAGCGACATGACTCACCTGAGCACCTGCACTAACTAGTTTGTCTAGGGCCGCCTCAAGGTGTTCTGAATTCGCGTTCAACACCGTGACATCACCTTGAGTCATCGCGGCCGCTACCGCCCAGGTACCTGCAACGATGCGATCACTGACCGTGCAATGCGCCACCGGCTCTAACTGCTCAACGCCTTCGATGGTCAAAGTTGAGGTACCTGCACCGTCAATCAATGCACCCATGTTGATGAGCATCTGGCATATATCAACTATCTCTGGCTCCCGCGCCGCATTGTCGATTACCGTGACACCGTTGGCAGTTACTGCGGCCATCAATATAGTTTCAGTCGCCCCGACACTAGGGAAGTCGAGCCAAATTGACCCACCCGTTAATCGCTGCTGGGTCGAGGCAATTAGATAGCCGTGCTCATTAGTGACTTCAGCACCCAATTTCCGCAAGCCCGCGATGTGCATGTCAAGCCCACGCGAGCCAATGTTGTCGCCACCGGGCAACGCCACATCAGCCGCACCACATCGAGCCAGTAGTGGGCCCAGAACGCAAATTGATGCACGCATTCGTCGCACCAGGTCATAGTCGGCTCGGTGGGCCAATATTTCAGGAACCGTGATACTTACTCGACCAGCCAGGCCATCGTGGTCGACTTCACACCCGAGGCGGCGCAGTAACTCCGCCATAATCTCAACATCCAAGATGTCGGGCACCTCGGTCAATGTCGTGGTGCCCTCAGCCAATAGGGCGGCCGCCATCAGTTTCAGGACGGAATTCTTCGCGCCGGTGACACGCACGGTGCCGAGCAGGCGCTGCCCGCCGGTGATACTCAAGACCTCCACGTACGAATCGTACGAGCGCTGGCCTTGAATGTGTCATAGGGTCTGATCAAGCAAAGGAGCCCCCATGGTTAACCTGACCAGGATTTACACCCGCACCGGCGATGACGGCACTACCTCACTCGGGGATATGAGCCGCACCGGCAAGAACGACCCGCGCCTGAAGGCCTACGCCGATGTCGATGAGGCCAACTCTGCGATCGGGATGGTCCTTGCGGCTACCACCTTGCCCGAGGAGATCCAAGCCTTGCTCCTGCGCATCCAAAATGACCTATTTGATGTTGGCGCGGACCTGTGTACCCCGGTGATTGATAACCCGGTGCACGAACCTCTGCGGGTAACCCAGGATTACGTTGACTATTTAGAACAATCCTGTGACAAATACAACGACCAACTTGAACCGCTGCGTTCATTTATTTTGCCAGGGGGTACCACCGCGTCAGCCCAGCTCCATGTGGCGCGCACGGTGGCACGGCGGGCTGAGCGGTCAATTTGGGCCGCATTGGACACCTATCACGGCGGCATGAATCAACTAACCGCAACGTATGTCAACCGACTAAGTGACTTGCTCTTCATCTTGGCTCGCTTTGCCAATAAAGACTCAGGCGGCGATGTACTGTGGCAACCGGGAGTAAACCGCTAGCCACTAGGCCTGGCGCTGCTGGTTTTTTAGTCGAGTTGCCCGAGTGCGCGCAACCTAGCTCGGCCGCGAGCGGAGGTACGTGGATCATCCGATGCGGCGTCAGCCTTGGCTGCGTCCACGTCAATTTCTGATTCAAACTCCGCCGACTCAGCCAAGATGGTCACGCCGCCCTCGGTCACCGAGAGGTAGCCCCCATCAACAGCGATGCGCAGGTCATCCTCGCCCTCGCGCTCCACCCGAACCATGGCATCGTCAACGAGTTGGGCCACAACAGGGATATGCCGAGGCAGGATCCCGATCTCGCCAGAGGTCGTGCGCGTGAACAGGAAGGTCGCCTTGCCAGACCAGATCTTGCGTTCGACAGCAACTATCGTCACATCCAATTCGGCCATCTCAGAGCACCTTTCGACTTAGCCAAGTTCGCATCACAAAGTAACGCCGTAACTCAAAGCTTTCTTCGCCAAATCGTCAAGTCCACCGATTAGGAAGAAAGCTTGCTCGGGAACATGGTCGAAATCGCCCTTGCAGAGGCGGCCGAACGCCTCGATATTTTCTTTCAAGGGCACCGTGGAGCCAGGCTGGCCGGTGAACTGCTCAGCAGCCATCATGTTCTGGCTGAGGAAGCGTTCAATGCGGCGGGCCCTGTTGACCAACTGCTTATCTTCCTCAGACAACTCATCGATACCGAGAATCGCGATGATGTCTTGGAGATCCTTGTAACGCTGCAGGATCCGGATGACTTCCTGGGCGACCCGATAATGCTCCTCACCCAAGATTGCCGGGTCGAGAATCGTTGAACTGGAAGCCAACGGATCAACCGCGGGGAAAATGCCCTTGGAGAACACCTTGCGAGAAAGCTCGGTGGTGGCATCGAGGTGCGCGAAGGTCGTGGCCGGGGCCGGGTCGGTGTAGTCATCAGCCGGCACGTATACCGCCTGCATCGAGGTGATAGACCGCCCTCGAACCGAGGTGATTCGCTCCTGCAACTGGCCCATCTCGTCAGCCAGTGTCGGCTGGTAGCCCACCGCCGATGGCATCCGGCCTAGCAAAGTGGACACCTCCGAGCCAGCTTGGGTGAACCTGAAGATGTTGTCAATGAAGAGCAGCACATCCTGCTTTTGCACGTCGCGGAAGTACTCCGCCATGGTCAGGGCCGAGAGCGCAACGCGCATGCGGGTGCCCGGCGGCTCATCCATCTGGCCGAAGACTAAGGCCGTGTCTTTGAGGACATTTGCATCGCGCAACTCCACCCAAAGGTCATTGCCCTCGCGGGTGCGCTCCCCTACCCCGGCGAACACCGAGGTGCCACCGAAGTTACGTGCGATGCGGTTGATCATCTCTTGGATGAGCACCGTCTTGCCCACTCCGGCGCCGCCGAATAGCGCGATCTTGCCGCCTCGAACATATGGCGTGAGCAGATCTACGACCTTTAGACCGGTCTCCAACATCTCCGTGCGTGGCTCGAGCTCATCAAAGTTGGGCGGTGGGCGATGGATTGGCCATCTTTCGAAGTCAGCTCCATAGCCAGGCTCGTCCAAGCACTGCCCAAGGGTGTTCCACACGTACCCCTTAACACCGTCACCTACTGGCACCGTGAGTGGACTCCCAGTGTCGATCACCTCAGCACCACGCACCAGACCGTCAGTGGGCTGCATTGAGATCGTACGCACGAGGCTGTCACCGAGGTGCTGTGCTACCTCAAGGGTGACCGTCTTGGCCATTGGGCCGTACGTGATCTCGACGCGCAGCGCGTTGAATAGCTCAGGCACCGAGCCGCGAGGGAACTCTACGTCAACCACAGGACCGGTGATGCGAACCACGCGTCCAGCTGTGTCGAGGGTGCTACTGAAATTACCATCAGTCTCTTGGGTGGCGGTCATGGTCCTCTTCACTTCCTTCGTGATTTACTTGACGGCATCGGCAAGGGCATTCGCCCCACCGACAATTTCGCTTATTTCTTGGGTGATCTGGGCCTGACGTTCGCGGTTCGACATCAACGTGAGTTCTTTGATTAGATCGTCTGCGTTATCAGTGGCCGCCTTCATCGCGCGGCGACGCGATGCCGATTCTGAGGCAGCCGACTCAAGTAGTGCTGAGAATATCCGAGTCGCAACATATCGGGGCACCAGCGACTCAAAGAGTGCATCGGCATTTGGCTCGAAGGAAAACAGGGTCTGTGGGCCAGTGTCTTCCTCGGCGTACTGCACCTCAATCGGTGCGATCCGCCGAGCCTCAGAAGTCTGGGACAGCATCGATCGAAACTCTGTATACACGATATGTAGTTCATCTACACCTAAGATTCCGTCCTCACCGGGGTCATCGCCATCATCATCGGCGCCGGAAAGGAAGGCCGTGACCAGAGAGTCCGCAACCTCTTTGGCGTGTTCGTAGGTAGGCCGCTCGGAGATACCCACCCATGAGTTGGTGATAGCCCAATTGCGGAATTTGAAGTAGGTAAGCGCCTTGCGCCCAATGACGTAGAGGACCGGTGTCTTGCCCTCAAGGCGCAGCATCGCAATCAACTCTTCGGCAAGGCGCAAAACATTCGCGTTGTATCCGCCGCAAAGGCCACGATCAGAGGTAACCACCAGCACCCCGGCGCGCTTGGGGCTCTCACGTGGCACCAGTACCGGGTGGTCTAGTGCAGAACCCGACGCCAGATCGGACAACATGTTCGTGATCTCGTTTGAGTAAGGGCGTGCGGAATGAACCCGTGCTTGTGCCTTCGCGATCCGAGACGTCGCGATAAGTTCCTGGGCTTTGGTGATCTTCTTGATCGACTCCGCAGAGCGGATACGACCGCGAAGTTCGCGTAATGTCGCTGCCATTACTTCTTCTTCGGAGCCGGCTTGTTCACCTGGACTGACTCCTTCTGTACGTCTTCTTCAGCCAACGCCTCCACGCGTTCGTCAGGAATGACCGAACTACCGTCTGTGGTAGCGAAACCCTTTTTGAAGTCGGCAACCGAGGCTACCAACTGCTGCTCGGTCTCTTCGTTGAGCTTTAGGGTGTTTTTGATGTCGTCGAAGATGCCCGGACGCGAGGCTTGCAAGTGCTCGATGAACTCCGACTCGAAGCGGGTGACGTCTGCCACCGGCACCGAATCGAGGTGACCTCTGGTGCCTAGCCAGATCGCAACCACCTGGTTCTGAACTGACATCGGGCTGAATTGATGCTGCTTTAGGAGTTCAACCAGCCGAGCACCACGCTCCAGTTGCGCCTTTGAGACGGCATCAAGATCGGAGGCGAAAGCTGCGAAAGCCTCCAACTCTCGGTACTGAGAAAGATCCAGTCGTAGCGAACCCGCGACTTCCTTCATGGCCTTAATTTGCGCTGCGCCACCGACACGTGAAACCGACACGCCGACGTTGATGGCCGGGCGGACACCTTGGTTGAACAGATCCGTTTCCAGGAAGCACTGGCCATCGGTGATCGAAATGACGTTGGTCGGAATGTAGGCCGAGATGTCGTTGGCCTTGGTCTCGATAATTGGCAGACCCGTCATTGAACCGGCGCCAAGTTCATCGGAAAGTTTCGCGCAGCGCTCAAGTAAACGAGAATGCAGGTAGAACACATCGCCGGGGTAAGCCTCGCGACCTGGTGGGCGGCGTAGCAGCAACGAGATGGCGCGGTAAGCCTCGGCGTGCTTGGTCAGATCGTCGAACACGATTAGTACGTGCTTGCCCTCGTACATCCAGTGCTGACCAATAGCCGAACCGGTGTACGGAGCGAGGTACTTGAAGCCGGCTGGATCAGAGGCGGGTGAGGCAACGATGGTGGTGTACTCCATCGCGCCGCCTTCTTCCAACGCCCGGCGCACACTGGCGATGGTGGTGCCCTTTTGGCCGATCGCGACGTAAACACAGCGCACCTGCTTCGCTGGATCGCCGGTTTCCCAGTTCGCGCGCTGATTCAGAATCGTGTCGACACATACCGCAGTCTTGCCCGTTTTACGGTCGCCGATGATCAACTGTCGCTGACCGCGGCCGATTGGGGTCATGGCGTCGATGGCCTTGATGCCTGTCTGCAGCGGCTCAGCAACACTTTGCCGCTGAACAACAGACGGTGCTTGCAACTCGAGGGGGCGGCGGGTTTCGGCGATGATTTCACCGCGGCCATCGATGGGAACACCCAGCGGGTTAACAACGCGACCCATGAAACCATCGCCCACCGGCACCGAGAGCACCTCTTTGGTGCCCTTGACCGATTGGCCTTCTTCAATGCCGGCGAAGTCCCCGAGGATCACCACGCCGATGCGGTGCTCATCTAGGTTGAGCGCCATACCCATGACGCCGCCGGAGAATTCAAGCAACTCCTGGGCCATGACCGATGGCAGACCTTCGACGTGGGCGATACCGTCGCCGGCGTCGATTACGCTGCCGACCTCTTCGCGACCCGTGCCGACCTCAAGACTTGAGACGTAGTTCTCGATGGCGCCCTGAATGTCCTGAGCGGAGATTGTCAACTCTGGCATGTTCTTCGTCTTCCTCTTCGTCTTAGTGGTTGTCTGGTTAAGTTAGTGGTTGGCTGGTCAAGATTTGATTATTAATTGCAGCTAACTAGGCAGTTTCAAGGCGGCCACCGCGAGCCGGGAAGACAATGTCCCGTCTATCACTTCGTCGCCGACAGCGACCGACAAGCCACCTAGCAGCCTAGGACCGATGGTGAGCTGTACTGAAACGGGGTGGTGATATATCCGAGTGAGCACCTGGTTCAAACGCTGCCGCTGGGCCTCGCTCAGGTCGGCAGCGGCACCTACTTCAGCGACGATTTCGCCGCGCCGTGCTACCGCTAGTTGAGATAAGTCCGTAACGACTTCGTCAAAGCGCTCACCGTGGAGTAATTCGATGCTTTGGGCGAGGAGCGCGATGGTCGTGGCGTTGGCACCGTGGCTGGCATCCAAAATGGAACGCAGCAAGGCGACCCGCCCAGAAGCCGGCTCGTGGTAGTCGCTGAGTAGTGAGGTTAGGCGCGGTTGCCCTTCGAGCACCCGACCGAATCGAAAAATCTGCTCGGCAACTTCTTCAGCTTGCTGCTCACGCTCTGCCCGCTCTAGCAGGCTCAGCCTCGAGATGTGCTCAACGCAGTGGGCGAAATCCTTGTTAGTAGACCAGCGTGCTGAGACCGCCGTGCTGAGAATTGCCAGGGTGTCAGCGCCGACCTTGCGGGCGAGTAATTGCTCGAGCATCAGTTTCTTAGCACCAGTAACCCCACCGGTATCAGCGAGATAGCGCGCCAGAGTCGATTCACGCACAAGCAGTGTGTATACCGCGGCCAATTCAGCGGACAATTTCGTCAGATCGTCGGCGGACAGCCGCGCTGATAGCTCGTCGAACTTAGCCACTACCGCTGCCTGCGCATCACGGCTAGCCGGACGCAGATCGGTCGGGCTGACTTCGGGCGCGGTGACCACCGGGGCCATCGCCTCCATCTCGTCCAGAAACCTGTCAACCGTGGCGGATAGCTGACGCGGGTCAGCCACATGCGCCTTTACTATTTCCTCTGCTCGGCGCAGTGCTTCAGTTCCGAGTTCGCCGCGCAACTCGCGAATGAGCTGCGACCGCAACAGGAGTACTTGCTGATCGCCTTGGACTTTGATTCGTTCGGCCTCGACACCACCTTGGATGCGCAACTGCTCACCGATTCGAACAGAGTCGGCGGCTGCCTCGTCGATGATGTGACGGGCCTCGACACGCCCCTCGTCCAACTTCACCGTGCGATATTGATCTGCATCGGCGAGCCGCTGGGCAGCCTTTGCACCATCTTCTAGTTGGGTCCGTACGACCATCTGGCGCTCGGCCATTGCCTTGCGTACAGGTGGAACCACGTACTTCAGCATGATAAGAACAATTACCGCGAAACCGATGAGTTGCCCAATGAACGTTCCCATCAGCCCCTACCCTCGGCGTTCAACTGCGGCTTCGATACTCCGGCATCAACACCAAGTATCCGGTTGGCAAGTGTCAACGAGAGACTTTCCACCGACGCGTTGAGGCCAGGTGCGAGTGCTTCGCCTTCGACCTTTAGCACATCACCGGCCTGCTGCAACTTGTCAGCTACCACGACGTTGGCATCCGAGCGCAAGTCATCTGAAACCTGGCGACCCTCGGCCCGAGCTTGGTCACGCAGCCCCCCGGCCTCAGACCTAGCCGCCGCCAATTCCTGCTTGAACTCGGATTCGGCGGCGACATCCTGCTCAGCAGCTTGGCGATTGTCCTGGGCGGTCTGGGCAATCAACCGTTCGCGCTCGTCAAGGACTTGTTGAACTGGTTTCACCACAAACTTGGCAATCACCCCGAAGACGATGAGGAAAATCGCCAGCACGAAGAAGAAGGTGCCGTTGGGGATTAAGAAGTTGGTGGGACCAGCTTCTGCCTCAGCAGACAACAATGTCACTCCCGAAATCACAGCTTCACTCATTGCGACTCGTTAGGCCCCTGGGGTAGCAAAAACGAATAGCGCCATGAACGCGAGGTTAATGAAGTAGGCCGCCTCAACAAGGCCGACCGTGATGAAGAACGGGGTGAACAACCGACCCTGTGCTTCTGGCTGGCGGGCGATACCGGAAATTAGTGCATTACCGGCGATGCCGTCACCGATACCCGCACCGATGGCGCCGCCACCTAAAATGAGGCCACCGCCGATCAGGGCTCCGGCCACGATTGTTGGGTCTGCCATTGCTTTTCCTCCTTAATTTCTTGTCGGTTTGCTTTCATTTGTAAGTGGGAATGTCATTCGCCGTCAGATCATACGCAGCCTAGTGGTGTGAGTCCTCTGTCTCCGTGGCTTGGCTGAAATAGAGGATTGTTAGCAGCGCGAAAATGAACGCCTGGATCAGTCCTACAAAAAGATCGAACGTTTTCCAGATCGCATTGGGTGCCCACATAATGTAAGCGGGAAGCATCGCGATCAGTCCAACCATGATGACTCCGGCGAAGATATTGCCAAATAGTCGCAGCGACAGCGAAATAGGTTTGGCGATTTCTTCCACGAGGTTGATGGGGGCCAGGAAGGCCACGTGGCCCTTGGTGACCTTTATCGGGTAGCCGATGATGCCGCTTCGCTTAAAGCCCGCCGCGTGGTAGCAAATAAAGACGAATAGAGCGAGGGCCAGCACGAAGTTGATATCGGAGGCTGGTGGTTTTAGTAACTCCACGGCACCTCCCTCGGCCGAGGCAAACTGAAGTGGGAGCACGGAGATCCAGTTCGCGACCAAGATAAAGACGAAGAGGCTTACCACTAGTGGAAGCACGAATGGAGCCAGTGAGAGGCCCATAGATGCTTGCACTTGGCCGCGCATCTGAACGGTGACGGCTTCCCAGAATAACTGCACGCCACTTGGTACACCGGTGGATGTCACCTTGGCCCGAAGGACGAATGCCAGCAGCAGAGTAACTACCGCGGCTACCAAGGTGGCGTAGATCGTGTCGGTGTTGACCGTCATGCCTAACCAGGTAGCAGTGGTATGGCTGCCGACCTCAATCGAGGTTACGGGGCTGAATTCTCTTATCATGGTCACGACTTCTGGGTCTCCGAATCAACTGGAGCATCGAACTCACCCTTGCGGATCTTCATCCAAACAGGAACAACCGTGCTCAGCACTAGGACCACCTGAAACAGTGCGAGGCCAAACAAGACGCCGAAGCCAAATGGTCGAAAGACGAATGCGACTACCAGCGCAATAAGGGTGATGACGAGCAGTCGGGTCGCAGAGTTCAGCGCTAGCCCGCGCTTAAGTGGGTGATCTTGCGCCGCGATCGCGGCAACCGACCAACTCACCACCTGTGCATTAGCGAGGCCTAAAACCAACCCGATGGCGAAAAACACGCCAAACATCACCGCGCCCGCAAGAGCGGCAAGGGCGATTGATACACCACTTAGAACTACGCAAAACACGGCTAGTCGTGCTGGCCGAAAAACTACCGAGGGAAGGACGAACGGCGTCTCTTCCAGAGGCGCTGCCAAAGACCCTCCCGCAAGTTTGGCGGATGAAAACAACTGTTTGAAGACCGCGTGCCGAACGCTATCACGGGAACAAGGGCCCACATTTGCGGGGTGGGATCCACCCCGACGACTAGCCGCGGGTGCCGCTGCGCAGTTGGCGAACAGCAGCGACCGGGGCCTTGGGTGGACGGCGCACTACGAAAATTAACAGACCTAATCCCACAACGAAACCTGCGACGACATAAGAAAGAGGGACAAAAGCAATTGCTACCGCGGTGCCGGCAACCAACGCCGTCCAGGCATACATGATCAACACAGCACGGGCTTGGGAATGCCCCATCTCAAGTAGGCGATGGTGCAGGTGCTGCTTATCGGGGGCAAATGGGTTACGCCCAGCACGGGTGCGGCGCACTACCGCTAAGAGTAGATCAACAAGCGGAATGGCCATGACCGCGATAGGCAGCAAGATCGGCAGCAAAGTCGGGATAATTGTCGGGCCAGCGAGTGCACTTGGATCAATCTGACCCGATAACGTGATTGTGCTTGCGGCCAGCAATAAACCAAGCATCATCGATCCGGTATCGCCCATAAAGATGCGCGCCCGATAAACATTGTGGGGTAAGAACCCAATGCAGATGCCCACAAGCAGTACCGATACCAACGTCGCCAAAGTCGCTCGCTCAACCCCGAGCACCACCGAGAGCAGATACGAATAGGCGAAGAAAGCCCCGGCCGCCACCGCCACGATGCCGGCGGCTAGTCCGTCAAGGCCGTCAATAAAGTTGATGGCATTAATACTGATTAATACGATCAAGACGGTAAAAAGCACACTTGTTAGTGGGTCCAGCACGAAGGTGCCACCGATAGGCAACCAAATGACGGCAATACCTTGAAATGCCATCACACCCGCTGCTAACACCTGACCGGCCAATTTAATTGGCGCGTCGAGCCCCCACTTATCGTCGACGATGCCCAATAAAACAATGATTGCCACCCCCGACAGCAGAGCCAGTGGCGCACTACCGGTCTCAAAAACTGAACCCATCATGGGGAGCTTGCTTGCCAGCAATAGGCCGGTAAAAAGCCCCAACATCATCGCTATGCCACCAAGGCGGGGAGTGGACTCGGCGTGCACATCCCGATCGCGTACTTCGGCAACGAATCCGAAACGAATTGCAAAGCGCTCAACGAGCGGAGTTGTCAGATAAGTGACGGCGGCCGCAGCGAGTAAGCACAACAGATATTCGCGCACGGCCCCTCCTTTCGGTCAACCTATTCGACGTGGGTCGGTAAATAGTTAGCTCTGCGGGTAGGCCGGGTGCTTCGTTACCAACTCCAACACATCAGCTGCTACCGCGGCGGCGGTCGCTGGCTCACGCACCGCACTACCGATGAATGCGGCAATTTCTTTCATGTTGCCAGCATCCATCCCTTGGGTGGTGACCGAAGGTGTGCCAACCCGGATACCCGACCCAACAGAGGGCGGCTGGGGATCGTATGGAATCGAATTCTTATTTAAGGTAATCCGTGCGGCATCACAGCGAACTTCAGCTTCAGACCCACTCACGCCAAGGGGTTGCAGATCCACCAGCGCGAGATGGGTATCGGTACCGCCGCTCACCGGGCGCATACCTTCGGCCTCCAGGCCCGCAGCCAGTGCCTGCGCATTGACGATGACCTGCTTGGCGTAGTCCTGATAAGCGGGAGTTGCGGCTTCTTTGAGAGCTACGGCCTTTGCCGCCACCGCATGCATCAGCGGGCCACCTTGCATCATCGGGAATACCGCTTTGTCAATGGCCGCAGCGTGCTCGGCCTTACACAAAATCATGCCGCCGCGGGGGCCGCGCAGCACTTTATGGGTGGTGAAAGTAACTACGTCGGCGTATGGCACCGGGCTCGGGATGGCCCGGCCTGCAACTAATCCGATGAAATGTGCCGCATCAACCATCAAGATGGCGCCCACTTCATCTGCGATGGAGCGAAATGCAGCAAAATCGATAAGTCGCGGATAAGCCGTCGCTCCGCAGATGATCAATTTGGGCCGGTGTTCAACAGCGAGTGCCCGAACCTGGTCATAGTCAATAAGTTCGGTATCTTTACGAACGCCATACGAGATGACGTTGAACCACTTACCCGAAAAATTGACTTTCGAACCGTGTGTCAGGTGACCGCCGTGGGGCAAGCTCATGGCGAGAACGGTCTCACCGGGCATGACGAAAGCACCGTAAGCAGCGAGATTGGCGCTCGCCCCACTGTGCGGCTGGAGGTTGGCATGGTCGGCGCCAAATAGCTCCTTGGCGCGCGCAATGCCGATTTCCTCGGCGACATCAACTTCAGCGCAACCACCGTAATAGCGCCGGCCGGGGTATCCCTCGGCGTATTTATTGCTCAAAGTTGAGCCGAGGGCCGCCAAAACGGCAGGTGAGGTGAAGTTCTCGCTGGCGATCAGCTGCAACCCAGTGCGCAGCCGCTCCAACTCGGCCAGGACGACGCCGGCAATTTGTGGATCCTCGGCGGCCAGCGCGTCGAAATCCGGACCCCAAAACGGCGTAGTGCTCATCTAGCTCCCTTGTTGTTGGTGGGCCTAGTCTACGCAATAGGGCCTTGGCTGCCTCTGCAACTAGACCACCGTCGAATCGACCAAATCTGGACAAACCGCCCGCAACTCGGCAACGCCAACTGCCCCTACCCGCACTACCTCTGGGTTCGAGCCTCGCAGATCAACCACGGTACTGATCGTCGCCGCTAGATCAGCGGGCGCGTTTTCTGGAATCACCCCAAGTTCGCCGACGTCAAGGGCCAGCACGATCGATTCACCAAACTGCGAAACCGCATCCTCGACGGTGGTGGCTGCGGGCATCCCAGCCACATTGGCTCCGGTCACCGCCAAGGGTCCGGTTGCTCTCAGCAGCTCAAGAAGTAGCGGGTGCAAGGGCATTCGAGCTGCAAGTGGGGCATCTTGGGGCAAGTCCCAGGCCAGGGTTGACTGCGGCTCAAAGAGCAAGGTCAACAACCCGGGCCAAAAGTTGAGCATGAGCGCCCGGGCTGCCGGTAAACCAACATGTACCGCCAGGCCGCTCATGGTCGCCGCATTGGGCACCATTATTGGCACCGGCACTTGGTTTGACTGGCTCTTGGCTTTGCGTAACGAAGCGACCCCACGGCTGCTGAATGGGTTGGTCGCTAATGCGTAAACACTCTCGGTCGGCACCAAAATCAAATCTCCGCGTCGAGCAGCTGACGTAGCGGCAGTTAGTGAACGTGGCCGATCTAAGTTCTCGGCGGATGATCCGCACGCTAGCCGCAACATGGTGGCCCCTTCTCAACTAGATCGGCGAGCGATAGTAAACCGCGGCAATCCGTTTAAATCCTTGCGGTCGATGACTTCGGGCCACACTCGGGTGCCGATTGACATTTTGGCCAGCAGCGCGAGCTCATCGCCCGCGACCAAACTCTGCGCTAGCCCCGCAACCCCAAGGAGCCCAGCATCAGCGCCCTGCACATCGGCATGCTCAATAACCAGTAGGCCACCTGGCTTAAGTAAAATTGCCGCGGTGTGCAGCACCCCGCGCACTACATCGAGGCCATCTTCACCGGCAAAAAGCGCAACTTTTGGTTCATGATCGCGAACTTCTGGCTCCCTTGGCACCATGCGAGCCGGAATATACGGTGGATTCGCAACGATAACTGAAACTTGACCAGCCAACACTGCGAGACCATGCCCAGGATTGGCAACCAAGGCGGCGTCATCGTGAACCACATCAACACGAGAGCAGGCTGCAGCCAATGCCGCCTCTTGAGCGGCAAGGTTCCGCCTGGTCCAGCGCACGGCCTCATCATCTAATTCAACGGCGTACACCCTCGAGTTTTCAACCTCGATGCCAATCGACAACGCGATCGCACCGCTACCAGAACATAGGTCAACGGCGATTCGCTCCGAAACTGGTAGCTCACGTAATTCGCGAATACCAGCTTCGACAACCAGTTCGGTTTCGGGGCGTGGAATGAAAACCCCGGGCCCAACCTGGAGTTCGATATGGCGGAAAGCTGCCGTACCTAGTAGGTGCTGTAACGGCACCCTGGAAAGTCGCTTAGTCATGAGCTGCTCTACCCGCACCCGTTGAGCAGGTGTAACTAAATCCTGCAAAATCAGTCGGTTGCGCCGAACCCCGAGAACGAACGCGATAATTTCAGCAGCATCAACATTTGGTGATGGCACCCCTGCGGCCACTAATCGACGTTCGGCGTCGATGAGGACGTCGCGGACGGTGGTTCGACCACCGGTGGTGTGGTCAACATCCCAGCTCACGATGGGGTGTCACCCAATCGCACCGCATTATCAGCCTCCAAACAGGCATTGATGACGTCGTCGAGATCACCGTCGAGAATCTGGTCTAGGTTGTGTGACTTGTAGCCAACGCGGTGATCAGCGAGGCGATTCTCGGGGAAGTTGAAGGTGCGTATTCGCTCACTGCGGTCGACGGTGCGCACCTGGAGGCGGCGCGCATCGGAAGCATCTTGAGCCGCTTGCTCTTGTGCGGCGGCTAGCAGCCGAGCGCGCAGAATTCGCATCGCCTGCTCCCTATTTTGCAATTGACTTTTTTCATTCTGGCAAGAAACAACAACCCCGGTCGGGAGATGCGTAATTCTCACCGCGGAGTCGGTCGTGTTCACGCTTTGTCCACCTGGGCCCGATGATCTAAAAACATCGATCCGCAGGTCATTTGGATCAACCACAATGTCGACATCCTCGGCTTCGGGGAACACAAGAACACCAGCAGCCGAAGTGTGTATACGGCCTTGGGATTCAGTCACCGGCACCCGTTGCACTCGATGGACGCCGCCCTCATATTTAAGACGGGCATATGGAGCATCACCTGGTTCGGGGTTCCCGCGTGCCTTAACTGCCAAAGCCACATCCTTATAACCACCAAGATCCGACTCAACCGCATCGATAATTTGCGTTGTCCAGCCGCGGCGTTCGGCATAACGCATGTACATGCGCAGCAGATCGGCGGCAAATAACGCCGATTCCTCGCCACCCTCCCCCGCTTTAACCTCCAAGATGACATCCTTGTCATCAAGTGGATCACGGGGTAACAGCAATCGAGTTAGGTGCTCGGCTGCTGCCTTTTCGCGCTCGATCAAGCCCGGAAGCTCATCGGCAAAGGACTGGTCATCATCGGCTAATTCGGTCGCTGCCACCACATCGTCGGCAAGTGCTGCCCAATCGCGGTATACCGTGATGATTGGACGAAGTTCTGCGTACCGGCGCCCGTACCTGCGGGCGACAGACTGATCTGCGTGCACAGCTGGATCGGCGAGCTTGAGTTCAAGATCGCTGTACTCAACGGAGAGCTCCGCACACGACTCAAACATCAATCCTCCTTCCGAGAGCTACCTAAGAACCAGGCCTGCCAGCAACTACATGCAAATAAAACAATCCCGGGCGCCGATCAGGGACCGACCGCATGACGGGGGAGACACGCGGTCGATCCCGGGCCGGCGCCCGGGATCAGAAGCTACTTGTCAGCGGACTTATCGGCCGCTTTGCCGTAACGAGTTTCGAATTTAGCGACCCGACCGCCGGTATCGAGAATCTTCTGCTTACCGGTGTAGAACGGGTGACACTGCGAGCAGACATCGGCGTGGATACTGCCGTTCTTCGCGGTGCTGCGAGTAATGAAGGTACTGCCACAGGTGCACGTCACCGTGGTTTCGGCGTATGCCGGATGAATATCGGCTTTCATGGCGAACTCCTCTTGTTAGCCCCGGGTCGGCTGCCCGCTCGGAATGAACGGGACCGTGAACCGCAGCGTGCCTATTATTACATCCCTGGCCAGCAAGCGAGAAATCCGGCTTTCCGGGGGTGGTGGCCGACTACCGCTAATCTTCCTCGCCATTGCCTGATGCCGTGGTCTTTTGGATCTGCATCAGGAACTCGGTGTTGGTCTTGGTATCGCGCAATTTGGTGAGCAGCAACTCAATTGCCTGCTGCTGGTCCAGCGCATGAAGCACCCGGCGCAACTTCCAAACGATCTTTAGCTCCTCGGGGGTCATGAGCAGTTCTTCCTTGCGGGTACCCGAGGAGTCAACGTCAACCGCTGGGAAGACCCGCTTATCGGCTAGACGCCGGTCCAACTTGAGCTCCATATTGCCGGTGCCCTTGAACTCCTCGAAGATGACCTCGTCCATTCGCGAACCGGTTTCGACCAAGGCCGTAGCCAAGATGGTCAGCGAGCCACCACCTTCAATATTGCGAGCCGCTCCGAAGAACTTCTTGGGCGGGTAGAGCGCGGTTGAGTCGACGCCACCGGAGAGGATGCGACCAGATGCCGGAGCCGCCAAGTTGTAGGCGCGACCTAGTCGAGTCATCGAGTCAAGAAGCACAACGACATCGTGGCCGAGTTCGACCAAACGCTTGGCGCGCTCGATTGAGAGCTCGGCGATGATCGTGTGATCTTCGGCTGGACGATCAAAGGTTGAGGCAATAACCTCGCCCTTTACCGAACGCTGCATGTCGGTGACTTCCTCGGGCCGTTCGTCAACGAGGACGACCATCAAGTGCACCTCTGGGTTGTTCGCCGTGATCGCATTGGCGATGGCTTGCAAAACCATGGTCTTGCCTGCTTTTGGTGGCGAGACAATCAAACCGCGCTGGCCTTTACCAATCGGTGACACCAGATCAATTACCCGAGTCGTCAAATTACTGGGATCATTTTCTAGGCGCAGGCGATCTTGCGGGTACAACGGGGTTAACTTGGAGAACTCCGGACGATTAAGCGAGGCTTCAAGATCTCCCCCATTTACGGTCTCAATTCGCACGAGTGGGTTGAACTTTTCACGGCGCTCACCTTCTGGTGACTGCCGCACCAACCCGGTAATCGCATCACCCTTGCGCAGCCCGTGCTTACGGACAAGTGACAAGGACACATATACATCGTTCGGCCCTGGCATGTAGCCACTGGTGCGAACGAATGCGTAGTTGTCCATGACATCGAGAATGCCAGCGACCGGAGTCAGTACATCATCTGGCGATATCTCAAGTTCGGCTTCGTTGTAGCCTCCTTCACGGCGCGGCCCTCTATCACGTGAACGATCCCGGCCGCGACGGCGACTGCCGTCAGGCCCACGATCATTGCCGCCGTTTCCGCGATCATTTCCCGAGTTACGGTCATTGCCACTGTTGTTACCCGTACTACGGTTATTGCGGTTATTGCGGTCGCCGCGGTCGTTATTGAAGTTGCGATTATTTCGATCGCCGCTCCCGCGGTTGTCGCGGTTGTCGCGGCTGTCGCGGCTGTCGCGGCTGTCGCGGTTGTCGACGCGAGGTGTGTTGCTCTCTCCGGCAGATTCGGCTAACGGCGCGGCGAGCTGTTCGGCATCGACGACTGGGGTGGCACTTGGGCGGGAGGTGGCCCGTGCTGCACGCCCACTGCCGCTTGTTCGCTCGCTGCCCTTGCGTTTGTCACTTATTGCTGCTACTAAATCGCTCTTTCGCATAGCGCTAGAGCCAGCGATGCCTAGCTTGGAGGCCACCTGCTTTAGCTCTGGGAGCAACATTGCTGATAGGTCACTGCCGCTGCCTTTGGCTGATTTCGCGGCGGACGTTGTTTCGGTCACGCATGTCCTTTATTAGTTGGGAACTCCAACATGATGCGCAAGTGACCATCCGAGGTTCCATCGGAAAGAAATACCCGAAAAAGGCTTCGAATTTGTCACTTCGGGAAGTACGGCTACTTGGCCGTCATCAGTGGAGCATTGAAACCATAACACGGGCTCGAATTATCGGGTGAATCCGGGGGTCATAGGACTACCGGCACGGCGCGCACCCCAAGACCTGCCACCCCCACCTGGGCCACCTGCCACCCAGTTCCGGCCAGCCCCGCTACCAAATCGGCGGTTGCGGGTGATGCGAAAGCTAGAACACTTGGACCAGCTCCGGAAATCGCCGCCGGGATTCCGGCGGCACGTAACTCCTCAACTAGATCCAATGACGGCTCATACATTGACCGGCGCCGATCTTGGTGGAGACGGTCAGACGTGGCGTCCATTAAATGAGCAGGCTCAGTCGTAAGTGCGTGTAATAGCAAGGCAGAGCGCGCGGCATTAAATACCGCGTCACCAAATGCCACCTCAAGTGGCAACGCCAAGCGCGCTTCGGCAGTTGGCAAACCGGCCGCTGGCACCGCTATCACCGGTCGTATGGCCGGGTGTAGTTCGAGGCGGATATGACGGGCAAGGCCGTCTTCATTAATCCACGCGAAAGTTAAACCACCATAAAGGGCGGCCGAAATATTGTCGGGGTGCGACTCCATCGATTTTGCCACCTGTATTAAGTCCGCATCTGGCAGCAAAGTTTCACCTCCGACTACAAGGGCGCGGGCCAAGGCCAACCCACCGACAATGGCGGCAGCAGATGACCCCAGCCCAAGGCCATGTGGGATTGCGTTATTGCACCGCAGGATGAATCCACGCGGATGTGCATCCATTACCTCAAACCCTCGCGCCATTGCCCGCGCGACCAAGTGCGAATCATCAAGTGGAACACTTTCAGCGCCCTCGCCAAAAACTTCAATCAATACACCGTCGTCGTCCGTAATCATTGCAACTAAGTCATCCACGATGTCAAGAGCCAGGCCCGCAGAGTCAAATGCCGGACCGAGATTTGCGCTCGATGCGGGCACCTGAATGCGCACCGGATCCCGGCGTAGGTCAGCAGCCATCAGGAGTCGAGGCCCAAGGCCTGTGCGGCTGCCTTGACTGCAACAGGAACAACAACGGGATCCTTCGACCCGGCAAGTGCCCATTGTGGATCTTTGAGTCCGTTCCCGGTGAGGGTACAAACCACCGACTGTCCGGCGTCAAGCCCGCCCGCCGCGTGCAACTTCAGCAGGCCAGCAACACCGGCAGCACTCGATGGCTCACAGAACAAACCTTCACGGCTCGCGATTAGGTGATACGCCGCCAAGATTTCATCATCAGTTACCAAGTCAATTAAACCTGCGGAGTCATCGCGAGCGGCCACCGCAAGATCCCACGAAGCCGGGTTACCAATTCGAATTGCAGTGGCGATTGTCTCGGGGTTTAGCACGGGCGCACCATGTACGAGCGGCGCTGCCCCTGCAGCCTGGAAACCCCACATGCGCGGACGCGATGGAGTAATGCCGTCGCGGTGATACTCGGTGTAGCCAAGCCAATAAGCGGTGATGTTGCCTGCATTGCCCACCGGAAGGCAGTGGATATCGGGGGCGAACCCCAACATGTCAACGATTTCAAATGCCGCGGTCTTTTGACCCTCAATACGCGATGGGTTCACACTATTGACAAGCTCGACCGGGTAGTTGTCGGCTAATTCACGCGCGATGGTTAGGCAATCATCGAAATTACCTTCAACCTGCAGCAAGGTCGCCCCGTGCACAACTGCTTGTGCCAATTTGCCCATTGCGATCTTGCCCGCAGGAACTAACACAGCGCAACCCATGCCGGCCTTTACCGCATAGGCCGCAGCACTCGCCGAGGTATTACCGGTCGAAGCACAAATAACAACTCGCGCGCCAGATTCTGCCGCTTTAGAAATTGCCATCGTCATACCGCGGTCTTTGAAGGATCCGGTCGGGTTCGCACCCTCGTATTTCAGCCAAACCGAGCAACCGGTTATTTCACTCAAGACGCAGGCGTAGACAAGGGGTGTGCCACCTTCACCCAAGGTGACAACTGGAGTTGCTGCGCTCACCGGCAATCGGTCGCGGTACTCCTCAATTAATCCTCGCCACTGTTGAACCATGACTAAGCCCCAGCCTCGCCTTCAACACGCATGACCCCAACCACGCGCTTTACGTTTTCCAGTTCACGAAGTTGATCCACGGTAGCCCGCAAATCAGCATCTCTGGCCAAGTGCGTGCGAACGAGCAAACCGGCTTCGTCACCATGGCCGTCTTGACGCACAACTTGAATACTTACTCCGTTATTCGCGAACGCGGCGGCGATGCTAGCGAGTACACCGGGGCGATCAGCAACGTCAAGATTGACGTAGTAGCGAGTCATGGCATCACCAATTGGCAGGGGCACTAACTTTGAGTAGGTGCTTTGCCCAGGGCCGCGACCACCGGTTAGGCGATTACGAGCTGCAGCCACTACATCACCAAGTACCGCGCTAGCTGTAGGGGCTCCCCCCGCGCCTCGACCATAGAACATCATTTGACCAGCAGATTCTGCCTCAATAAAAACCGCATTGAAGGCACCGCGAACACTGGCGAGCGGATGATCACGTGGCACCATCGAGGGGTGCACCCGCACAATCACGCCTTCGTTATCGCCTTTGATTTCCGCGACAGCAAGTAACTTAATTACAAAACCCATTTGCTGCGCTGCACGGATGTCGGCCGCCGTAACTTTTGAGATTCCCTCGCAGTAGACGTCGTCAAGGGTAACTTTGGTATGGAAAGCCAACTCAGCAAGTATCGCGGCTTTAGCCGCTGCATCGTGACCATCGACATCAAGTGACGGATCAGCTTCTAGATAACCCAGCTCAGCAGCCTCGGCAAAAACTTCGTCATAATCAGCGCCCTCTTCATCCATTTTGCTTAACATGAAGTTGGTGGTGCCGTTGACAATGCCCATTACTTTGGTGACCCTGTCACCTACAAGTGACTCACGCAGTGGACGCAGCAACGGGATTGCACCCGCCACCGAAGCCTCGAAGTAGAGATCGACACCATACTTAACCGCCGCCTCATGCAAGGTGGCTCCGTCAGCCGCGAGCAACGCCTTATTGGCTGTCACGACACTTGACCCCGCAGCCATTGCGGCCAAGATCAGCGAGCGGGCCGGCTCAATGCCACCAATAAGTTCGACCACGATGTCGGCACCACTTGTCGCTACCGCCATGGCATCACCGGAGATCAACTCTGCGGGTATCCCCTCACGAACTTTGCCCGGCTCGCGCACCGCAACCGCGGTCAATACCAACGACGCACCAACCCGCTGCTCTAAATCAGTGGCACGGGCTGCAATCAGGTGGGCAACTTGGGAACCTACGGTGCCGCCACCAAGCAGGGCGACGGTCAAAGTGCGCGACATGGGTTAAGCCTCTCAGGTCGACCCAAGGTGTCCCCCATCTGGGCATCAACGGCGCGCCAAAGCGCCGGTTAAGGACAATGCCAATAATGTCCGCAACAAGAAATCCAAGTGCCCAGCAACAAAGGAGCCCCATGGCCACCTCCCTGCCCCGCAAACTCATCGCCGAGTTCGTCGGCACCTTTCTCTTGGTTTTTCTAGCGGTTGGCGCCGCCGTATTTGGCATTGCAGCCAAAGTTGGGGTGGCGGGCGGCGGGCCAGGTAACGGCGTAGTGGGTGTCGCATTGGCCTTTGGCCTAGTCCTGCTGGCCATCGCCTACGCCTTCGGACCCATCTCCGGTGCCCACGTGAACCCTGCGGTGACTTTGGGGATGGCCTTAAGTCGGCGAATGCGCGCCAAAGACGCCCTCGCTTATTGGATCGTCCAATTCCTTGGGGCAATCTTGGCCGGGGCCGTCCTGAAACTATTTGTTTCCGCATTCGGGGTCACCGACTACACCGGTGGACTGGGCACCAACTCATATGACAATGGCAATATCAATATGGCCGGCGCCTTCCTACTTGAAGTACTTCTAACCGGTGCCTTCGTATTGGTGATCTTGTTGGTGACCGAACGAGTTGCAGCACCTGGCTTCGCCGGGGTCGCCATTGGCTTAACCCTCACCCTCGTGCACCTGGTCGGCATCCCCCTTGACGGCACTTCAGTTAACCCAGCCCGCTCGTTTGGCCCAGCCCTATTTGCCGGTGGCGAGGCGCTCGGCCAAGTCTGGCTCTTCATTTTGGCGCCGCTAGTTGGTGCGGTTATCGCCGTAGGTATCTGGCTGATAACCCGCTCAACCGAAGAGCTCCCCGCAGAATTAGTTGCCGGCTCAGAGCGCCAATAGATTCAGGTGCCAGTGGATCAGGCACCAGGATCCAAAGCCAATAGATCATCCATGGTTTCGCGCCGCAACACCACCGAGGTAGCGCCATCTTGCGCGGAGATAACCGCCGGCCTGGGCAAGTAGTTGTAGTTCGAAGACATCGAACGGCAGTAGGCGCCGGTTGCCGCTACCGCCAAAAGATCACCGGGTGCTATATCTGATGGGAGCCAGGCATCACGCACCACGATGTCGCCCGACTCACAATGCTTGCCCACCACCCTGGTCAACATGGGTTCGGCACTTGATACCCGAGAGGCCAGCACCACCGAATAATCCGCGCCATAAAGGGCCGTGCGAATGTTGTCGCTCATCCCGCCGTCAACGCTGACATAGGTGCGGATCACACCACTATCGAGTTCAATCGGCTTTACCGTGCCCACCTCATAGATACTCACTCCGGCGGGCCCGATAATTGCCCGTCCAGGCTCAAATGCCAACTCGGGCAGCTCAATACCGACCAATTCGCATTCGGTGCGCACGACTGAGCAGATTTGCTGGGCCATCGTTGCCACCTCAAGGGGATCATCACCTTCGACATAAGCGATGCCCATGCCACCACCTAGATTGAATTCGCGAACAACCACCCCTTGATCATCACGAAGTGATCTGGTGAAGGCGGCTACTCGCCGAGCGGCTTCATCAAAGCCAGATGCGTCAAAAATCTGCGAACCAATATGTGAATGCAATCCCGCAAATGATAGTGACGGCAGTTTCACGATACGCCTAATCGCTTCTGCCGCATCACCTGACGCTACTGAGAGCCCAAACTTTTGATCCTCGTGCGCAGTGGCGATGAACTCGTGGGTGTGCGCCTCCACGCCAACAGTTACCCGAACCAAAACCTGCTGCACGATGCCAGCTCTGTTCGCAGCATCAGCTACTCGCACGATCTCGTCGAATGAATCAATGACAATGCGCCCAACACCGGCAGCCAACGCCATCTCTATTTCAGCCATCGACTTGTTATTACCGTGCATCAAAATGCGGTTCCCTGGCACCCTTGCGCGCAGTACTACCGCGAGCTCACCGCCAGATGCAACGTCAATCCCCAGGCCTTCTTCGGTGACCCATCTAGCGATTGCGGTTGCGAGGAAAGCTTTAGCTGCGTAGTAGACGATGCTTGCCCCAGCAGTTTCATATGCTTCACGATAGAGGCGGGCTCTTGTTCGAGCATCCCCTTCATCAAGTAGGTACACCGGCGACTGATACTCCGCAACTAAATCGCGGCAATCCACGCCGGCAATCTCAAGTGCGCCCGCGCTATTACGCAGCGCCGACGTAGGCCAGATCGCCCGGTTTATGTCAGCATCGGGAGGTGCGCTGAGCGAAGATTCGGAGTTAAGCACAGGCGCAGGATATTAGATAGCCGGTCACATGCGATCAGGTGCGCTGACCCCGAGCAATTGCAAGCCATTGAAAATCGTTTGGCGAGTCGCGGCACATAGCCAAAGTCGCGCCACCTGCTCGGGCGCCAACTCCTCATCACCGCGTGGCAAAACCCGGCAGCTGTCGTAGAAGCGGTGGTAGATCGATGCCAGATCCTCAAGATAACGAGCTACCCGATGGGGTTCGCGAAGCTCAGCCGCGCCAGCCACAACTCTAGGGAATTCGGCAAGTGCGCCAAGGAGTTCATTCTCACGCTCATGTGAAAGTAAGCCACCGTCAAAATTCAGGTCTTGCCAAGCTATACCAAGGTCGGCCGCGTTACGAAGGACGGAGGCTATGCGAGCATGGGCATACTGGACGTAGAAAACCGGATTGTCATTGCTGCGAAGCGTGATGACCTCGAGGTCAAGGGTTAACGGAGAATCCACCGGATAACGGATGAGCGAGTACCTTGCGGCGTCGACCCCCACTTCATCAACGAGCTCATCAAGGGTGACGATGTTGCCCGCTCGTTTTGACAGCCTTACTTCCACTCCACCGCGTGTGATTTTCACCAACTGCCCAATCAGTACTTCTACCTGATCGAGTTGATCACCGTTGCATGCGGCAACAGCCCGAAGTCTGTTCACGTATCCGTGATGATCTGCACCGAGTAAATAAATGCAAGTATCAAAGTTTCGCTCACGTTTATCAACGTAGTAAGCAGTGTCGGATGCAAAGTAGGTGTATTCGCCATCAGCTTTGATCAATACCCGGTCTTTGTCGTCACCAAAACTAGTAGTTCGCAGCCACACTGCGCCATCAAGCTCGTACACGTGCCCCTGTGCTCGCAGCCGATCCAGCCCGTACTCAACCGAATTTGATTCATGCAGCGCGCGTTCAGAAGCCCATAGATCAAAATGTGTCCGGAACTGTTCAAGAACCTGCTGCTGCTGCTTTAGTTGAAGAGCGTAGGCGGCTTCACGAAATGCGATGAACTGTTCTTCAATGGGTAACTCTTTAATACTGGGACGCGCAATGACAATGGCCGCAGCAAGATCATGGATATAAGCACCCTGATAGCCGTCTTCGGGGATCACTTGGTCGTGCGCCGATGCCATAACCGATGCACCAAACTTATCCATCTGTACACCGCGGTCATTTATATAGAACTCAGTTGACACGTTAGCTCCGGCGGCAACAAGTACCCGGGCGATGGCATCACCCACCGCGGCCCACCTGGTGTGACCCAGATGCAACGGACCTGTTGGGTTGGCTGAGATGAATTCGACGTTGATTCGCTGGCCAGCTAGGGCTTCACCGGTGCCATAGGCGGCACCGGCAGCGACAATTATCCGTGCCGTTTCACCCAAAGTGGCACTGTCTAAGCGGATATTGATGAATCCCGGCCCAGCAATTTCAGCCGCCGCGACACCGGGAATTTCAGCTACCAGGGGAGCCAGGGATTCGGCTATTACCCGGGGGGCCAACTGGGCAGCCTTTGCTAATGCTAAGGCGATATTGGTCGCATAATCCCCGTGGTCACGAGATTTTGGGCGTTCCAGCCTCAACTCTGCCGGGATTTCGAGTGCTAGGCCGCTCTGGGATACCCACTCCAAGGCCGCGGCTCGCACGCTCACCGCTAAATCCTCTGGAGTCACTGGTGGAGCGTATCTATCCATTTCTCCGCATTTTCAGTGGGCCGGCGGCTATGCTCAAATGAGGCAAGGCCAGATCAGCACCACCGTTCCATAATTCCCACTTTGGTGGGTATCGGAGTTTCTGAGCAAGTGCACAGATGCCGGGACGAGGTTTGAACGGCTAGGCCACGCGACGGGCGACCGTCCGTCGCGACGTTCCGCGCAAGGAGAATGTGCACCATGGCTCAAGGCACCGTGAAGTGGTTTAACGCTGAAAAGGGCTACGGCTTTATCGCCCAGGCAGACGGCGGACCGGACGTTTTCGTCCATTACTCGTCAATCCAATCGGACGGCTATCGTTCACTGGAAGAGAATCAGGCAGTGGAGTTCGAAATCGTTCAAGGCCCCAAGGGCCCACAGGCCGACAAAGTTACCGTTGGCTAGCTGAACCTTCTTAACGTGAAGGGCCTCGCCAATTGGCGGGGCCCTTCACTTATGCCACTTCCTAATCCCCCGATTCGGAGGTGACACTTACTGATGTACCTACATTTTGAACAGGTCAAACATCAAATGCGGCGATTCATGTAAGGAAACTGTCAGGATTGGTTTATTGACACGACTCTTGCAACATGCGCCACAGCCCTATCAACTTTTTTTTGCGAAATCACTTTTCCGCTGGCGTTGTGCCTCAATCTCGGCACCGACTAGCAGGCCCAAGAACCCCACATAAAACCAAAGCAAAAACACCACAACCCCGCCAAATACCGCGATTGCCGAACCAAGGGTTGTCGACAAATTTGCATAAACCCCAAGCCCCGCACTAACAAGCAGCAACCATATTGTCGTAACGATCGGCCCGAGCGCGCGCCACGGAACCCGCCTAGGGTTGTTCGGCGCATGCTGCATGACCCACCGTGTCGCCAGCCAAATGAGAAGTGCGCCAACTACCCAGTCAATTAGCCCGATCCCCGAAAAGACCCGCACGTCCGCAAAACCCAGCCAATAAAGAATTTGCGGCAACACCGTTAGGGCGACAAATGCGCCTACCACTACCACCATGCCAATCAAAGTTATTAATGTCGCCATAACGCGTCCTATAAGGCCGCGGCGCTTGGCTGTTGATTCGAAGACGCCGTCAAGTGCCAGGCGCAACCCATAAACAACTTTAGAAGCGGCATAGATCGCCACAAGTAAGCCGACTAGAGATGTAGTGGTAACTCCCCCCACAGATGAATGTTCGGTAGCAGCGACAAGGGAGTCAGTAACTGGCTTTAGTGCACTTGCTTCGATTGGCGCCTGCACTGCTAGCGAATTTATCGCTTCGCGCACTTGATCAGGGCCAAGCAGCAACCCGGTCAAGGCACCTATGACTATGGCGGCGGGTGCAACCGCGAGGGCGACGAAGTAGGCCAAGCCACCGGCAGCCAGCGAGTTTCGGTGTTCGGTGAACCGCCATCCGATTTCTCGAATGTCGGTGATCGCGGCCTCAACCCTTGGGTGCACAGACATATCGTTGCACCCTTCGCTATCGCGAGCTCGCGCACTCACCAGAACATGGCAATGCTTACCTGACATGATTACTCGGTGAACCATAGTTCCATAACTGGTCGCATCACCGAGCCAAGATCCTTGGCACTTTGGGCCTGGCTCTCGATAGCCGCTGCCCTAGCAACTATTGCACTTAAGTTTTGGGCGTACCTACTGACCGGCTCGGTCGGCTTGCTGTCCGATGCCCTTGAATCCGTGGTGAATCTAGTTGCAGCAATCATCGCCTTAGTCGCATTGTCCATCGCCGCGCGCCCCGCAAACAGCACTCACCACTACGGCCACGGCAAGGTTGAGTACTTCTCGGCGGGCATCGAAGGGCTGATGATCTTTGTTGCTGCAATAGTCATCGTCTACTCCGCCATCGAAAGACTCCTGCACCCACAGGCCCTTGACGCCGTCGGGGTCGGCTTGCTCATCACGCTCATTGCGACTGCGATTAATGCCGCGGTTGGCTGGCTGATTTTTCGGGCCGGGCGCAGACACCGATCACTGACTTTGGTCGCTGACGGTAAGCACCTGATCACCGATGTCTGGACATCAATTGGCGTCGTGATCGGCGTTGGCTTAGTTGCCCTCACCGGCTGGCTGCCACTTGACTCAATCGTTGCCATTGCAGTCGGGCTAAATATCTTGTGGACGGGGTTCAGCTTGGTTCGCGATTCAATCCACGGGCTGATGGATCGCGCACTAAATCCGGCCGATGAAGCCCGCGTCATTGAAGTCGTCAATTCATTTGTCGCCGAGTACCCACCCGGCCAGCTGGCTTTTCACGCCCTGCAGACCCGAGAATCCGGCCAGCAACGGTTCGTCTCATTGCATGTACTGGTACCCGGACACTGGACTGTCGCAACCGGGCATGATCTTGTTGAACGAGTCGAGTCGGCAATCGCGCTAGCACTGCCAGGAGCCCATATTCAGACCCATCTAGAACCCAGTGACGACCCACGTTCTTACGACGATGTAGGTGGCGGCCATAGCGGACTCGATACCCGTAACTAGGTCAGGGCCCCACCCTCGCGCACCCCAACAGCTTGTGCGCCACCCACTGCGGCACAATGTGGCGTTGAGCGCAGTAGCTCTGCGCCTCCGTAGCTCAGGGGATAGAGCGCCGGTTTCCGGTACCGACGGTCGCAGGTTCGAATCCTGCCGGGGGCACGTGAGGAGGTGATCGTGATGGCATATCTGCTGCTTTTGCTGGCTATCGTCAGTGAAGTAATCGGCACCCTCGCGCTCAAAGCTAGCGACGGTTTCAGCCGACTTTGGCCATCATTAATCGTGGTTGCCGGATACGGCTTGGCATTCACGTTACTGGCCCAGACCCTGAAAAGTCTTGGAGTTGGGCCCACCTACGCCACCTGGTCAGCCCTCGGAACCGTTGGCGCCGCCGTTGGTGGTTGGTTGATCTTTGGCGAGAAGATGAGCCCGGTTTCCATCGGAGGCATGGGCATTGTCATAGCCGGCATTGTGATCATGCAATGGGGCAGCGTCACCAGGTGAACCAGCCCCCGATGAGCAACTCTCGTGTCACGACCCACTTCGCAACTGTCACAACCGGCTACTACCCGGTCGTAGTTGCAGTGTTTTGTGGCTTGCTCTTAATCTCAAACATCGGGGCTACAAAGTTAATTGAATTCGGCCCAATCATCACCGATGGCGGTGCATTTCTCTTCCCGCTCGTTTATATAACCGGCGACGTACTCAGCGAGGTTTACGGGCTCAAAGCAGCAAGGCGGGCAATCTACCTCGGGTTCGCCCTCGCAGTACTTGCGGCACTTACTTTTTGGCTGGTGCAGATCTCCCCGCCGGCCGACGGTTATGTAAACCAAGAAGCTTTCGAGGCTGTTTTGGGATTCGTGCCACGAATTGTGCTCGCCAGTATTTGCGGCTATCTCGTTGGACAGTTGCTCAATGCCTACGTGCTGGTGAAGATCAAGGAGCGCACTCAAGAAAAAGCACTCTGGCTCCGCTTGATCGGATCGACGGTCATTGGTGAATTAGCCGACACCGTGGTCTTTTGCACAATTGCCTTCTACGGAGTAATCACCGGGGGCGAGTTCCTAAATTATGTGATCGTTGGATACATCTACAAGACTCTCCTCGAGGTAGTCCTGCTCCCCATCACCTATCGGGTAATCGCCGCGGTAAAAAAGCGCGAGCCCACGTATTAATTGATCAGTTACACCAAAATACACATAACCCCTCGCTAACCTCAGCAAAGTGTTACATTGATTTGTCCATCGTGCATACCCCTTGAGCTTGGAAAGGCTCCGCCATGAAAACACGTGCAACCGGATCTAGAGTAATCGCGGGCGTGGCGACTGTGGGAGCATTGGCCATAGCCACTTTGGGATTAGCGCCCGGTGCACTTTCGGATTCCAAAACCGCGAACGACCCGGACAGTCCATACCCGGATATAACCCTGACCTACTTGGCCGGCCCGCTCTATCAACCAAATATGCTGGTGCCGAATTACTCAACCAAGAAACACAAAACTTGGGTGCTGCCGGCCACACCTGCAACGACACAGTGGGGCGTTTACGACAATAACGTAACGCCAGCACTAACGATTAATTCTGGCGATACGGTCGCCGTTGAGACTCTGCCAGGCGGCGGCGGCCAAGTAGTGCCCGGTATCACCGAAGACCAACTCATCCGGATCAATACCGACGATGGTATTCGCGGCCCACACACACTTACCGGACCAATCTATGTTAATGGTGCTGAGCCAGGTGACGTAGTTGCTATACATATCAACAAGATCCGCACCCGCAGTTACGCGACCAATAACAACTCGCCTACCGGCGGACTCTTTTACGAAAGTCCAGAGCTATTCCCGATTCAAGTTAACAGCTACTACCTTGATACCGAAAACATGACAGCGCAGATCCTGCCCAATATCAAGGTGAACCTCAAACCGTTCCCCGGAGTTCTAGCCGTTGGCCGGCCAGATTCTGATGACTTTAAATGCATAGACGACAGTTGCAATACCGTGCCGCCCGGCAATTACGGTGGGAACCTTGACCTTAATGTCATGCAGGTTGGCACCACCACTTACCTGCCGGTTTTGGTACCCGGTGCTCTAATCTGGACCGGCGATTCGCACGCCAAACAGGGCAACGGTGAAATCGATCTTGACGCCCTCGAAACAGCCTTCCCTGAGTTGAATATCACGATCACCTTGATCAAAGACCAGCCGCAGGTTAACTGGCCTCTTGTTGAAACACCTGACTCATGGGTCACCGTCGGTTATGCACTTGACTTGAATGTCGCACTCGATAACTTGAAAACCGAAACAGTGCGATTCTTGATGGATTCACGCAAAATTTCGCAAGCCGCCGCAACTAAAGTCATGTTCGACACCTGGAACTGCCCGATCACCGAAGTGACCGATATCGTTCTCGGCGCCCATTGCATCATCCCCAAGTCGGCCAAGGCGCTCCGCTCACCTGCGTTGCCGACGTCCGACACCGCCGATTACTGGGTGACAACAGGGTCCGATCCCGATATCTATAAAGCAATGAAAGAAGCGTCCCTTGCAGCACTCTACAAAATGTCAAAGGCGATGAAAATCACCATTCGTCAGGCCTACACTCTCGCCACCATGGAACTCGACTGCCGCATTGAGCGCTATCACTGGGGACCCGACAAAAATATTTCCTGCCTCGTGCCGAAGAGCATCTATACCAAGCCCTCGGTCAAATAGTTGAACCTAGCCGCCGTAGAAGCGCCCTAAGAAATCAGCCTTGAACTCATAAAAGTTATTCGACACGATGCTCCCCCGAATATCGTCAACCAGGCGCACAATGAATCTCTCATTGTGGATGGTCGCGAGCATCGAACTCAGAATTTCTTTGCCTTTGAACAGGTGATGTAAGTAGGCCTGCGTGTAGTTGGCGCAGGTATAGCAGTCACATTCCTCGTCAATCGGTACGAACGCCCTACGGTGCTTGCTATTTGAGACGGTGAACCTGCCGCTACGGCTATAGACCGCACCATTGCGCGCAACCCTCGATGCAGCAACACAGTCAAAAGTATCTGCGCCATTTTCTATGGCGGTGAAAAGGTCATCGGGCT
>JBIIOU010000225.1:0-3081 GCA_044336815.1 Candidatus Nanopelagicales bacterium
AACATCATTATTTGGCATCAGGTTTACGTCCTTTGCGTCAGTAAATGTGGAAACGCTATCGGCGCCAAGATGGGACGCTCAGTTAATTGGAACACCAAACCCGGCGAAAGGCAATCGAAACCCGGGAGCGGATGGCCTCGCTATCTTAGATTCCTAAATGACATAATGTGCATTATCGGCACAACCTGACATGCGAGGTCTCCTAGGATTGCATCCCAATTTGGTATCACCCAATCATGACTACCCAAATAGCGGTGCGCTTGCCCGACGAATTGGTCGGTGAACTTGACTCTCTGATAGCCGCGGGCGGTGATACCAGCCGATCTTCTGTCGTTGAGGCCGCCCTGCGCCGAGAATTGCGTCGTCGGCTCTGGGAACTCGAGGTCGAAAAGCTCATTGCTCGGTGCGATACCTACGAAGACCTTGCTGGCATGCATGAGTTTGCCCTCGGCACGCAGGCCCAGGCGGACTAAACCCCCTTGCGACTTATCCATATTGCCCATCTGGATAAGTCACGTCCGGTGGCCATCTTGACCCGGGCGGGGGGGGGTCCGGGGGGCCATGACGCACGTCACAATTGCCCCGATCACATCAAGGGCTAAAGGAGTACCCACCGAAGTACCGGTAGGCCTCGCAAACGGCCTCGAAATCGCCAGCGTGATCTCCTGCGACAAAGTACAGACAATTCCGGCTAGCACCATTGGCCGGCAAGCCGGCTGGCTGCTAGCGGATCAGGAGGCAGCTTTAACCCGTGCGATTGGCTACGCTTTTGACTTTTACGGTGGTTTCGGGTCTGATCCATGGGGTTGGGCCTAGTCACCTAGCGACCGCAAGGCCCCTGCCACAAATTGTCTGTTCCGCCTGAGGGAACCTCCGGCACCTCCCCTGCGTCCAAATCTCAACTTCGGCCACTCGGGCATACGGGTGGCCGGCTTATGTGGAAGGACCGGCCGTGAAATCAGCAACGATGCGTGGCACCGGACTCGGAGCCATCAGCTATGAGAGTGAACGCCATGCCGAGGCACCTGAGTGCGAAATAGTGCGCTACGCGTGCTCACTTGGGCATCAGTCGGTCATCCCCTTCTCAATCGAGGCCGAGGAAATACCCCTCACGTGGATGTGTCGTTGCGGGTTTGAGGCCGCTGCGGTTAGCAAGGTACCGAAAATGGCCTTTGTGACAACTGTTGAGCCGCGTGTGGTTCGCACCCACTGGGACATGTTGCTGGAAAGGCGCACTATCGCCGATTTACAAGAGCTGTTGACTGAGCGGCTAGCACTTCTTCGCAATCAAGAGGTTGAGGAACAGCGCTTGTCCGCTTGAGCACAACCGGCTGCAACATGATTTTACTTTTAAACTGGGCCTTCAAATGAGGGCCCAGTTTGCTTTGGGCGATGTTGATCCGCCCGCGTAGCGTCTTCATCCTCAATGACTTCTCCGATAACAACGTCGCCGTCGCCGAAGTTTGAAGGCGCAGCAGTCGATTCGGGGAAATTCACTGGGTTAGGGAATCCTGAAGCAATTATCCGCTGCGCAATCCGTCTGCGAAGTCGCTCCTTGATAGGTGGTATCAAGAGAGCGAGACCCAAAAGGTCGGTACAAAATCCTGGGATTGCGATTAGTAAACCGGCGATGAACGTTAGTGAATGTGAGCCAGCCTCCCCCGGTGGTAGGCCACCGCTGTTAGCGGCCTGTCGCACGCTGGTGAAGGCGGCTGATCCAGCTCGGCGCATTACATAGACACCAATTGGGATCCCCGCAATTAGTAGTAGCAGCGTCCAACCCCAGCCAAGAAATTGCGCAACCGCCCAGGCTGCAATGAGCTCAAGTAGTGGATAACCAAACAGAAGTAACCGCCAACGCATGTCAACACCTAGTCCTTTTGGGTGCGGCTGAGAAGTCGCTTCTTTTGGGCGGTGCGTCTAAATCGTGTCACTCGATCGTCGAACCCCCAGACCGTTACTCGCCATAACGCCTCGACGACAATCCGTTGGCTCATCTTGCTTGTGCCAACGGCGCGCTCAACAAAAGTAATCGGAACTTCGGTAACAATCAGGCCCCGCTGTACTGCGCGCCAAGCTAGATCAACTTGAAAACAATAACCCTGCGATGCCACATTATGCAGATCGAGTTTGCGAAGTGTGTCGGCGCGAAAGGCTCGGTAGCCACCGGTTGCATCACGGAGTGGGACGCCGAGCATCGTGCGGGTGTAGAAATTACCGCCGCGCGAAAGAATCTCGCGGCTCTTTGACCAGTTCTCGGTACCACCGCCCGCGATCCAGCGCGAGCCCAGTACTAAATCGGCCCCACGCAGTGCCGTGAGAAGTCGAGGCAGTTGCTCCGGTTGATGTGAACCGTCGGCGTCCATCTCCACGACAACCGCATAATCGTTCTGGAGAGCCCAAGAAAAACCGGCAAGATATGCCGCTCCTAAACCCTCCTTGCCAAGTCGGTGCATTACGTGCAAATTAGGGTCATTGGCCGCTAGGCCGTCAGCAATATCTCCGGTGCCGTCCGGCGAATTGTCATCAATAACCAATATGTCGGCTTCGGGCACCGAATTGCGGACCCGTGCCACGATGGCAGCTAGCGACTCGCACTCATTGAAGGTTGGGATAATCACAACGATGCGGCCTAGGTCCTCGAACGTCACGCGCCAACCATATGTTCTGGGGCACGGGGGCTGCGCCGCCGGATACTCATAATGACTCCTACGAGAATCGCTAGCCCTCCAAGGACGGACAGCAAAACTTCAGGGGTGGCGCCCATTCGACCCGATAAAGTGCGTCCCTCACTAAGGGGCACCGAGGCAACAAGTGAGCCAACCTCACCCTGCTGCATCGCAGCTCGCACCTCGCCACTTGGGCTGATAAAGGCCGAAACCCCGGTCGTTGCAGCAACCGCGACCGTTCGCCCGGTCTCGATTGCGCGTAGTTTCTCAATCTCAAGTTGTTGCTCTGGCTGGGCCGACCCGCCGAATGTTGCATTATTTGTTTGTACCGTGATCATCTCGGCGCCCCCGACAATCAATGCGTTCACCACTTCGTCATCAGAGACCTCGAAACAGATTAAGTCTCCGACTA
>JBIIOU010000118.1:0-6333 GCA_044336815.1 Candidatus Nanopelagicales bacterium
CACTCCCCCGATCGAAAGTAGCCCTGGTTCATCACCGGCTATGAAATCACGTGGAATCTGATCAAAGCGGCCCAATATTGCGGTCAATTCCTCACGCATTGGCACATATTCGCCAAAAGGTACCGGGTGGTTTTTGATATACCTCGCACCCGGCCCGGTAACCGGATCCCAGACCACGCCCATATTCCAGATCCCCATTGGATTACCCGGAACATTTACGACGGCGCCAACAAGAATTGGGGCATTTATCGCCACCGCGGCCCTGCTGATCTCGGCGGCTGCACCTGGATCTAGAAATGGATCGATATCCGTGGAATTTTCGGGCCAGAGAACAAAAGCTGGTTGCGCGAGCTCACCGTCTTGCACCTTGCGAGCAAGAAGCAGCGTTTCGGCAACGTGGTTCTCAAGTACTACGCGGCGAACATCCAAAGCGCTAAGACCAAGTTGCGGGGTCCCGCCCTGCACCACGGCGACGGCAACCGAACCTGAGGAGGTGGTGCCTTGACCAATCGGGGTCACCCAGCCCACGATCAAGAACAGGATGAGCGCGGCGGCCCACCCAACTCCCCCAACGCGCTCTCTCGATTTATATGCGATAGCAGCTGCTAGCAAGGCGGCGCCCGAAAGGGCAACAATAAAGGTGACCCCGGGTCGTCCCATCAGTAATGCGTATTTACCAAATATTGTTCCGGCCTGAGAGAACGCAAGGTCACCCCAGGCAAATCCACCCCAGGGCACCCGGCCGCGAAGTGCCTCTTGAAGAACCCAAAGACAAGCAACCCAGATTGGCCACCCGGGTAGCCGAGTGACCAATGCCGTGCCAATGCCCATGAGTCCAACCCATAGTGCGCAGAGCAAGGTGAGCAGTACCCAGGCATCAAGACCCGGCGTAGCCATCCAAGAAAGCAGCGGTAGAAAGAAGATCAGACCCGTTAGAAATGCGAGGGAGAATCCACGTCGGAGGGAGGACCGATAGATCGAGATCGTAAGGAGCATTACACCCACAGGAGCCAGCAAGCCAATTGCGATCGGTGGGAAGGCTAGGTAGAAACAGGCGCCCGCGGCGATGGCACAGAGCCCACCCACGCGGGCAGATACCAGTGGTGCCCTCATTGCTCCGCCAACGATCCATTATCGAAAACTGTCGCACCCGAAACAATGGTGCGTAGGCACGATGGCCCACCCGCGCTCAAGTCAAGTACCGGCCCGGTTGATTCCTGCGACTCCCAGATAGCCAGGTGTGCTGGGGCTCCAACAACTAACTGACCAACCCCTGAGGTGCCAGCTGCAGCCCATCCCCCCTCGGTGTGCGCCTTAATTGCCACATCAAAGGAGAGCCGTTGTTTAGGTTGGTGATGCTGGGTAGCCGCGCGCACCGCAAGCCACGGATCCATCACCGTCACAGGGCTATCTGAGCCGAGTGCGAGCAAGACACCGGCCGACGAGATATCCGCTAGCCGATTCATTTTTGCGGCGCGAATTGCTCCCAACCGCTGCTGATACATCCCACCGGGAGCCCCCCAGAGCGAGTCAAACATCGATTGCATACTCGCGGTTATGCCAAGATCGTTCATCGCAGCGATGTGATCGTCATCGAGCATCTCGGCATGCTCAAGCCGGTGCGCACCTGCTTGGATCGCCTCAGCCCCACACCGACTGGCAGCCGCGCGAAAGCCCGTGATCACAATGTCGGTCGCTTTGTCTCCAATGACATGGAACCCTGCCTGCAATCCTGTTTCAGTGGCCCTTATGACATGGTCTTCAATCTCTTCCGCCGTTAGGTACTGCGCCCCCTCGGTCGAGGGTTCATCCTCATAGTGGCTACGCAGGCAGGCGGTTCGCGAGCCAAGGGCACCGTCGATAAAGAGGTCCCCGGCGACGCCAACCGCACCGAGTTCTTTCGCCCGCTCAATGCCACCTTGGCTCGCAAGCTCGCCCCAGTATCCGGTGACCATTGGTCCTGGTTCGTGCGCGGCTAACTCCAATAATTCGCGCAAGTCGTCAGAACTGGAAATTGTCGGTCCGGCCATCTCATGCATCGAGACAATCCCGTGGGCGCTGGCATGTGAGCGAGTGATGCGGTGGGCACTGGCGCGCTGCCCGCTGCCGATTGAGTCAAGAGCCTTTTCGCGTGCTAAATGATGAGCGCTCCTACTTAAAAGTCCATCGGCTCGATATCCGGCCACTTGCTCTATGCCAGGTAGTGCCGCTAATAGCGCACTGCTGGCGACGGCTGAGTGCACATCGATCCGCGAGAGATAGGCGACACTGCCCCAGGTCGCCCGATCAACCTCGGTGCGCGTTGGGGCCCGGCCCTCGGGCCAACGGGTTTCGTCCCAACCATGGCCGATAAGAACGCCCCCTCGAGCGCTCTTGGCAGCGGCCGAAATCAGTGTCAAAGCTTCAACTAGTGACGTGGTTGCACTTAGGTCCAAACCCATCAAGATGATGCCTGTATTGGTGGTATGGACATGTGCGTCAACGAAACCCGGCAGGACGAAAGCACCCTCAACATCAACTACGGTGTCGGCGTCATCACGGTACTTAACTGCATCATTCCCGATCCAAGTGATGATTCCGCCGTCTACCAGCAAAGAGTTAGGCGCGGCCGCGGTGAAGCCATACTGCGGGGTGTAGATCACCGCACCGGTGATCAACAAGCGCCGGTTTGCCTGCCAGGTCGGTGGTTTAAAAGCTCGGTTCACGAACCTGGCCCACGTCCTAGGCTGCGACCAATCACTAGGCGCTGAACCTGGTTGGTGCCTTCCACGATTTGCAGCACCTTGGCTTCGCGGAAGTAGCGCTCAACCGGAAAGTCTCTGGTGTAACCGGCTCCCCCAAATACTTGAATGGAATCGGTTGTTACCTTCATGGCGCTGTCAGTAGCAGTCAACTTTGCCATCGCCGCGAGCGCCGAGAAGTCCAGGCCGGCATCCTTGCGCCGCGCAGCTTCGAGGTACAGGGCGCGGGCGGCTTCGATACTCGTTGCCATGTCAGCGAGCATGAATAACACACCTTGCAGGTCGCGAATTGGGCGCCCGAACTGAATACGAACACCCGAATACTCGATAGCTGCATCAAGTGCTGCCTGTGCGAGTCCCACCGCACATGCAGCAATCCCCAGTCGACCAGCATCTAGCGCTGCCAGTGCCACGGAGAAACCCTGACCCGGAGGTGCGATACATCTATTCTTCGATACCCGAGCATCGACGAGACGGATTTGCGCAGTGGGCGAGGAGTTACCACCCATCTTGTGCTCAGGTGCCGCTGCGCTGAGCCCAGGGGTTTCAGCGTCCACCAACAAACAACTAATGCCTTTGGGCCCATCATCTGATGTGCGCACCATCAGGTTATAGAAGTCGGCAACCCCGCCATGGGTTATCCACGCTTTGGTGCCATTAACAACGTAATCATCGCCGTCGGCCACCGCGCGCGTGGTGAGTGCTGCAGCATCGGATCCAGACTCTGGTTCACTTAAGCAGTAGGCGCCGAGTAGCTTCCCCCCGAGTAAATCCGGCAGCCAATCGCTCTTTTGAGCGGGCGTGCCAAAATTCGCTAGCGGGAAGCACGCAAGGTTATGGACACTTACTCCAACCGCGACGCTCATCCAAGCTCGGGAAAGTTCTTCGAGTACCTGCAAGCTCACTTCGTGTGGCCTGCCACCGCCACCAAACTCCTCGGAGTACGGAAGGCTCATTAAGCCAAGTTCGCCCAGCAAGGTGAATATTTCGCGGGGGAAATATGCACTTGCTTCCGCCTCTGCTGCTTTCGGTAGCAACTCCTTGGTAGCGATTTCATGGGTGAGATCTAGCAGTGCCACAGACTCGGAATCGGGAAGCCGCCTTACTACTCCACTGGCCTGCCAATAGATGCTCACGACTGCTACACAATCACTAGATCACGGGGCTGATGATTTAGTGATTCATAACCGCTATCAGTGCACACCACGATATCTTCGATTCTGGCTCCGTAGCTCCCAGCCAGATAAAAACCGGGCTCAACACTAAAGACCATCCCCGCGGCTAGCGGTAGGGCATTACCCGCAACCATGTAAGGCTCTTCATGGGATTCAAGGCCGATGCCGTGCCCGGTGCGATGGATAAAGAGTTCACCAAGGCCCGCGGCGGTCAACACCGCGCGAGCGGTTGCATCAACCTGCTCGCAGGTTACCTTAGGTTGAACCGCGGCACACGCAGCCATTTGCGCCTGCAGCAATATCGCATAACTGCTTGCGTACTCAGCTCCGGGCGCACCAAGGTGGTAAGTCCGGGTGCAGTCACTTCGATAGCCATCTGGCATTGTGCCGCCGATGTCTACAACTACCGGGTCACCGATTTCAAGAACCCGATCGGAAACCTCATGATGTGGACTTGCAGCATTTGGCCCACTTGCCACAATAATGAAATCGACGGCCACGTGTCCTGCGGCAATAATCAAGTTGGCGATATCAATTCCGACCTCGCGTTCAGTGCGTCCGGGTCTAAGGCATCCGGGGACCTTCGCGTGAACTTCATCAATAGCCGCGCCTGCCCGACGCAGGGCGGCAATCTCGGAGGCATCCTTGCGCATTCGGATCGGTGCAATAATCTGCCCGGCAAGAACTTGTCGCGTTGCCGGCATTTCCGCGCGAAGGTCCAGTACTTTCTGAGCCCACATGTGATCATCTAGTGCAACCACCGAGGCTGGGCCTACAAGGTGAGCGGTGAGCGCATAGGGGTTTTCCGTTTCCTGCCAACTGCATATTTCGAGCCCCAACTCTTTGACCGGGCTCGCCTGCGCCGCCAGCACCTCAAGTGCTGGAACCACCAGCACCGGATCGGCGTTGGCGCGAACAACTAAGCAAGTAAGGCGTTCTAGGGCCTTGGCGTCGTATCCGGTCAGGTAACGCAAGTCCGCCCCTGGGGTCATTAGCGCCGCGTCTATGCCAGCCGCCAGTAAACCTGCTTGGACGAGGCCCAATCGTTGTGCGAATGTCATGACCCCACCGTAGAACATCGGCCATCTGGCACCATGGCTCCATGCCGGCTCCCGTGATCCTCCTTGATACCGCAATGCTCTATTACCGGGCCTACTACTCGCTGCCAGACACCATGACTGCACCTAGTGGCTCCCCCCACAATGCGATTAGAGGGTTTTTCAGCACGGTGAACCGCTTGGTTGAGAAATATGAGCCCAGCGGACTGGCCGCCTGCTGGGATGTCTCCTGGCGCCCGCAGTGGCGTGTTGACTTGTTGCCCTCCTACAAGACCCACCGGTTAGCGGTTGACGGAGCTGGCCAAACATCGGGCGCGGCCGAAATACCTGACACCCTCACTCCGCAGATAACCGCCATTGCCGAACTATTGGATGCCTTGGGGGTTGCCCGCCCCGGGGCGAAGGATCATGAAGCCGACGACGTCATCGCCTCGCTTGCAACGAGTTCGGCCGCACCGGTAATCGTGGTGTCAGGCGACCGTGATTTGGTGCAGCTAGTTGATGCAAACGTGCACCTGTTGATGACGGTAAATGGCGGCATGGAGTTATGGCCATTACTGACCCCAACAGCCGTCGAAGAACGTTTCGGAGTTCATCCAACGCAGTATGTGGATTTCGCTACCTTGCGAGGTGATCCATCCGATGGTTTACCCGGTGTACCGGGGATTGGAGCCAAGACAGCCGCCGCACTTATCCAAAAATACGGGTCAATCGATGAATTACTAATCGCTGTGGATCGCAATGAGATCGTTAAGCCGCTAACGCCAAGGTTCGCAGGGCTGATCCACGATAACCTTGAACAGATCCATGCGACTCGAAAAGTCGCCACCGTGGTGCGTGATCTTAAGTTTGAAGGTGATCTGAAGATACCAAGTACTCCAAAAGATCAAGCCACCCTCAAAGAGTTAGCAAATAAGTGGGGAGTAGAACGCTACGTCCGGGTTGGCTCACTCCAATTGTGAGGTGTACGCGATTACCCCGCGATTAATCGCGTCAACAGCCTCATGCGCGGTAGAGCGCATCGGATCGTCTGTCTCAAGGGCCACGGTCACTTGGCCCAACACATCAATTACCTGGCGTGTCCAGCGCACAAAATCACCAGCGGTGAGATCAGTGGAGTCCAGAATCGACTGCAGGGTGGCACCTGTTGCCCATCGGTGCATCGCCCAGACGAATCCAGCGTCAAGCGGCCTCGTGATACTAAGACCGTGCCGGGCCTCGGCGTCGTGAATCATTCCCCAGATACTGGCCATCTCTCTCAAGGCATCACGTACCGCACCACCCGGCAGTCTTGGTGATTCGTCATCCTCAGATCTCCTCGACTCATACACAATCGCCGAAACCGCGCCGGCAAGTTCT
>JBIIOU010000124.1:0-6173 GCA_044336815.1 Candidatus Nanopelagicales bacterium
TGCCGCCATGCGTGCGTGTGCCGATGCAGAACTGTGCGTTATCGAGGCCGCCGGCCACCCTTGGGATCTGACTTGGGAGGTGCGAGCCGTCAGCATCCATCGTGACAAGCACGTCGTAGTCATTCTCATATGCGTACTGCAATGCGTATAGATGGGCGGAGCTAAGGCCGAGTTTTCCTACCCGCGAGTGCAAGGTTATTTGCGGGAACTCTTTCGACATCTCATTAATGAGTTCACCGGTGCCATCGGGCGAGTTGTCATCGACTATCAAGATGTCGCTGCTCGGCCTAGCCTTGGCAACCTCTTGGATCCACCAACCGATGTTGTCGCGCTCGTTATAAGTCGCGGTGAAGATCAACTCTTTGGTCATAACGGCCCCGACCCATGGCCTGGTGACTTTTCCTTAGAGCTCTTCAGTTGCATCAGACCAGTATCAAGGCCATCCAAGGCCGCATTGCGAGGGGAGTCCTGATCTGTGCGAGATTTATCGGGATGCTGCTCTACGTAGGCCAACACATCTTGGTAATCAAAGTCCGGGTTTAGCTGCCAAAGCGCCTCGTAGACGGAAGTAACGAAAGCAAAGTCGTCAGGATTATCGACAGTCCAGCGCAGGTGGGAGTTATCACGACCTTCGGGATCGCTGAAATTGCCGACCTTGAACTGCTCATGTCGGCGGTAAACACCGAGAGTCACATGCTCACGTTCATGCACCTCGGTGGTCTCCTCGGCCAAGGTGCGCAGCGTCGATGCCTTGACGACTTCAACATCGAGGCCATCGGGGTAAGTGGGTGTCAAGTTGTTGGAGAGATAGTCGGAACCTGCTGCATGGAATTTACTCACGACAAGATCGATCACGGTCGGCGAGATTAGCGGGCAATCAGCTGTCAGTCGAACCACCGTTTCTGCTGGGTGAGTATCCAGCACCCGGAGGAAGCGCCCTAGAACATCATCGAGTGGGCCACGCACCACGTCATAACCCGCACTGGTGAGGGTAGCGACTAATTCGTCGTCACTTGGATCAGTTGAGGTCGCTACAACAATGGCATCGATCGTTTTCGCACGCTTGATTCGTTCAAGCTGGCGAAATATCATCGGCTGGCCCTCAAGTGGTAACAACACTTTTCCGGGCAACCTAGAACTCGTAGTGCGAGCCTGCAGGATGGCGATTGTTGTCATGTCTTTGGTCTCACCCGCTACTTCGCTCGGGCCATGCCCGCGGGTCAATCAGTGTCAAGTCAGAACTCGAAATACTCAATGGGGCCAATGCGGCGGGCACCTTGTGCCAAGCCTTGATGATCGCAGTCAACTCCGCAGGCGAAGTGACACCAACAATGATGTTGTCAGCCCAAGGCAGGGCGCGAACGTGGGCCAGCGCAAATTCAAGGCCTGACAGGCCTTGTTCTGACGCCGAACGATGAAAGGACTCGACATCGACATGGTTACCGAGATCGGTGCCACCCGAGGCCGCAAGTAGGCCTTGTAAGAAAGCACTGCGCACCTGAAACTTCGTTCCCGTGGCCCACAGCTTGCTCACCAGCTCTGAGTTATCAAGGCGGCGGTCGATTGCGTTTGCCGGCACTTGCGCGACATCAAGGCTTTCGAAAACTTCAGCGGCAAACTCGAGAGCCGCCTCGTCATAAACTGAAACGCCGACTAACGATGCGAGGCCAGCTTCTTTGACCTCTCCCAGTGCCGCTGCCGTTAAGGATCCCTCTTGGGGTGTCAGTGAATCCCAGTCGTGCACCAGCACGATCTCAACCTCGGATCGCCCCAGAGAAATAAGTGAACTTTCAAGCTGTTCTTTTACACTCCGAGGCCCGGCACCGGACACCTTGGTGGTGATCTGCAGATTCGCGGCCCAAGGCTGCAAACGCCCCTGAGCGTCGCCGTAACCGGCAGCTGTGTCAAACGATTTGATGTCCGCAGCCAGGGCAACCGTCATGATCTGCGCTACCTCTGCATCGGACAGCCGGCCAACCGTGTTGGTGACGCCGTACGCCTCACCCCACTGGGCCGTGCCCAAGGTTAAGAGGCTCACCTACGTATCGTGCCACGGCCCGCTGGGCCCATCACCGGCCCGCATCAGTATTCGAGCACTACAGCGGCCGAGCAGCCGCCACCACGCCCCGCGCAAACCCGGCCCAGGTAGGCACCGCAGCAGGCGCCAACTCGCCGCGCAGGGCCGCTAGGGCCCCCGGGGCGCTGTAGTCAATGAACATCTGGGCCAGTTGGTCCGTTGATCCCGCAGCGACCCGCTGAGCCCCGCTTCCGACCATGAGGTCGCCAGCCGGCTGGATACCGTCAAAAAGCACCGGGGTGCCAAGGCGAATGGCCTCGAGTACCGGGATGCCATAGCCCTCGATACCAAAAGATAGAAAGGCGCTACTGGAGTTGACGAGGTCGTGCACCTGCTCATCGGAGGCGTGCTCGATCCAGGTAACGGGCAAGCCTTGGCGGATGGCCGCTCGGACGTCGGCATTAATGCCTTCATCAGACGACGATGCGCGCCCGACAAATATCAGCTCGGCATTGGCGCCATTGGAGCGGGCGGCCCGAAACCCCGCGAGGATCTCTTGGGGCCACTTGCGGGCCTCCATGGTGCCGACGCGGATGAATCGCGTTGGTTCATCGCCGATGGGCGGATTACCCGCGCGCACCGCAAGGTGATCGCCCCCTGGATGAGCGACGGTAGTTGCCATAGTTCGATCACGGCGCAGGCGATCAAGGATTGAGGTTTGCGCATAGTCGCTAATACAAACGACCGACTCGATAGTCGAGAGCCATCTGAAGTATTCGCTCACCCAAACCGCTGACCCAGGTACAAACCGGTAATTAGCTGGATGGGTCTGAGGCAAAGTGTCGTAGCCGATCATCGTGGTGCGCATGCAGCGATGAAAAACATCAAGGCGCTCAAACACAATAGGTAGGTAGCTAACTTCGGGTAGCAACCATGCATCGGAGATCGCGAGTAAATCACCAAGTGGCACGGTTGTCTTGACATTTTCAGTTAGGTAGTCGTTGACGAGATCACGTAGATCCACATCCTCCTCGCGCGGAGTGAAAGCAAGGGCGAGCAACTCGGTTGCCTGCGCTGAATTCAACAAGCCGAAGCGATCGCCCACCGGCACCACGAACTCGGCGACGGCTAGGTCATTGGGCCAATTCTTGGCTAGTTGATGCAGCACGCGTTGGATGCCCGTGGCATAGGGGTCGCGCACGAACTGCTCGAGGTCGATGCCGATGGTTGCCATTGGGGTTCACTATTCCAGATCGGGCCCGGTGATGGGGGCGAGGTTACGCCTTGAGCGCGGCTTGAACGAGCGCCTCCATGGCGAATTGCGCAGCTTTGGACGACGACCCGAAATAATGGCGGGAGTGCATGTGCGTATGCGTGGCGTCATCGTGATCTTCCCTTCATTGCCTTTGGAGTTTCTTTCCCTGTAGTCCGGATCACTTTCCGCAACCAGTTTGGTTCTCCCACAAAGACCAGCCCCTCGTTGGCGATCTCATCTAGCACTGGCTCACGACCTGCGCGTGAAAGGACATCGCTCTTTGCAAAGTTGAGTACACGTGCGTCATTGCCCGTCCACCCGAAGACTTGCTCAGCGAGTAGCCCCGTCTGGTTAGACCAGGCTTGCTCATCAAAGTCATCGGCGTGAACAAGAAATAGGTCGATGTCGCTTTCGACGGTGTGGTCAGCCCGAGTGGCGGATCCAAAGACCGCGCCGAACACAGGTTTAATAAACCAGGCGCTGGTCACCAGCGCCAGTCGCTCCAGCAGAGTAGAACGCTGGTTAGCCAATGCGACTATGTGCGGCGCCGCAAGATGCTCGCGATTGAGTCGGTAGAGGTATGTGCGGCCTGCCTGCTGCCGTAGGACGATGCCCTGGCCAGTGAGGCGTTCGAGGACTTTCATCACCCCTCTTGGGCTTGGGCCTGCCAAGATGCGATGGACTTGTCCGCTAGTGAACTCAGCGTCGGCCAGTGCAAGCACACCCAATACGCCGCCATCGAGGGTCGGAGTCACGACTGCTAACGGGTGGGTCAGATCCATGCCCAACCTCCCTTTCTTCGGGGTGACGTGCTAGTTAAAGAAGCGTACTATAGTTCCTTATGACGCACTATAGTACTCTCTATCCAGGGCGATTAAACGACTGAATCACAGGGCTCTGGAGTTCTAGAAAACAACTCAGAATCCTTTAGGAGACCGGTTATCGTGCTTCCTGCAGGAGCGCCAGCAGGGCCTCCGCATAGCGCTTCGGGGATTTACTCTCCAGATAATCAAGGCGCTGCTGCTCCTTGATCACCGGATCAATTGGGTGCGCGAGTCGATATTCAAGGGCCTCGGCGACCATCAGCGGGCTCATCTCATCGGGGAGTCGGTCAATGAAAGCTGGGGTGTCAACATCAATCGCCAAGCCACTTGAGGCCATCGCCACGGTGCCATAGGCGGCCATGTCACTTAGGGGGCCGCTGACACCAAGAAGTGGGCTGATACGAAGTTGCAGGCCGATGTCTACGGCCATCACGTAATCGCGGAAGACCTCATCTTCGATGAACCCGGTGACTTCAAACTCAGCGATACCGGCTTCTCTCGCACGCTTTTCGAGTTCGGCAGTCACCTCAGCGCTGGCTGAACCCACGAAGTGAAGTGACACGCGATGGCCCCACTGGGTGAGCCATGCGGCTGATTCGATGATGACATCGACCATTTTGGTGCGTACGTCAATGAACCCAAATGATGCGATATGGACGACAGGCTTCCCATCGATAGCTTCGGTGAACTGCAGGCGCCGGCGGGCTTCTGCGCGCATCGCCTCGGTGATCTCGGGGGTGCTGGGGAAGCGATAGTTGGCGAATAGCAACAACTTTGGGGTGATGCCTGTTTGCTGCGCGATGACGGGAGCCGCCGATGGCGAATGCGAGATGACCATGCGGGCGCGATTAGCGATCTCCCACATACCGGCGTTTTGAAGCAGGCGCATGTCATTAATCTGATCGTCTAGGGGTGGATTTAAATGCGCTCCGCCTTGGCCGCGCAACATCAGTTGCTCAACCCCACCGACACCGCGCAGCGCAAGGTAGAGCTCAACCATTCGGGTGTCGTGCAAGAGCGCCACACTGTCAACACTCTTCATCACCTCAAGCATCGGCACATGAAAATGACTGTTGCCAAGTAACGCCACGAACACATCGTGGTCGCTGCCTTTTTCGCAAATGTCAGCAAGTGGCCCGTGCTTGATGTTGCCGGCGTCGTTGTTGAAGCTGTCGTTGATGTCGCCATCAGCCGTTGAATAAACGGTCAGATTACAAAGTTTTGCAAGTTCGATGCTGGTGGCAGCACTGAAGTCGGCGATGCCCGATTTTTGCGGCGGCCACGGCGAAGCGATACCAACCGAGAGATCTCGGCCCTGCAGGTAGCCCGGTGCCGCCGGCGCCGCAACGTTCATTTTGCCCAGGTGTTTCAGGGTGCTGGCAAGAAGGGTCTGCTCGAGTTCTGCGTGCTGGTGTTGCATGATTTTGGCTTGCTGGCGGGCAAATGAGCGCCGGTTACCGCGGTGCCGGCGAATAGCTTTTGTGAAAGCTTTGACGTCCTTTGGGTCAGCCAGATAGACACCACCGCCAATGAGTTCACGGTGGGCAGGGATGTCGGAGGCAACCACGTGCGCCCCCGCACCGACAGCTTCGATGATCGGCAGTGACAGCCCCTCGTCAAACGATGACACCACCACGACCGATGCATCGCGCAAAGTCTGGAGCATTTCGGCTTCACTTAGCCGGCCAACGGTCGCCATCTCAGCTGGGCGAATCGCCGCGTGGATGCCCCAGTGATGAACGCGGGTCTCGTGCCCGGCCATCCCGATGACAATCACCTCGCGCGTTGTGTCGCCACCCGCAGTTGCCGCCCCGACGGCAGCGAGTGCGCCGTAGGTGTTCTTGCGTTGTTCGTCACCGGTCATGATCACTATCGGGCCGGTTGGTGACCCTGCACGCACCTTGGCTTCTATAGCAAGATCTTTCGGCCAAGTCACCGTTGCATCGACGTTATTGCGGCCAAGTCGAGCAGGTAGTTCGGCTTTCACAACCCCTGAAATACATAGGAACTCGTCGTAACAGCGCAGCGCATCCAGGCCCCCGGCATACTCCGCGCGCTCGGCCGCGTGTTTTAAATA
>JBIIOU010000077.1:0-9097 GCA_044336815.1 Candidatus Nanopelagicales bacterium
CACCGCTGCTCTTGCATTGGTCCAATCGCAAGCAGAGCGTCGCGGTAAGTCAGGCCTTGCCCGAGTACCGTCGGCTGAAAAGCTTCGCACGTTGACATATCGAGTACTCGCATTCGCGTTTCCGCTCTGGACTTTTGCGGTAGTCGCTGGAGCTATCTGGGCCGAAAATGCGTGGGGACGGTATTGGGGCTGGGATCCAAAGGAGACCTGGGCATTTATCACTTGGGTTATCTACGCCGCATATTTGCACGCTCGCTCAACAGTTGGCTGGCGCGGAGACCGCGCCTCCTGGGTTGCTATCGCGGGCTGGGCGGCGTTCATAGTTAACTATTTCGGGGTTAACATCTTTATCAACAGCCTGCACTCGTATTCAGGGGTGTAGCTCTAACCCGAACTCAGGCTTCGCCGCGGCGCTCGCGCATGCGTCGGCGCCACGCTTCTTCGTCAAGGCCCTTTAAGAACTTGGGGTCATCGTCTGGGGCAATCGGCCCACGGCGCCGAAATACGCCACCGGAAGTAGGTCGCGGGCGGCCCAGAAAGAACCACAAGATCCCACCGATGAGGGGAATGAGCACCACCAGCGCTAACCAGAGCATCTTTGGCAGGGTGCGGGCTTGAAGGCGTGGGGTGCGAAGCACGTCAATGATGAATGAGATGTACATCGCGACGAGAACCAAAACTCCAAGGACCCGCAGCATGAGCACACCTCCCAAGTCGCTTCAATTTAATAATTCAGGTGACTGTACCAAGAAACAAGAACACTGGCCCCAGAATAATAACGAACGCCCGTGGAACTGGCCAGCCGCGGTCACAGGAGAGAGTCACCGGGTGTCGTACGCTGTGAACGTGAAAACCACGGGGTGGGCAATTCTTCGCTTCACCGCACTTAGATTGGCGCTATTTGGATTCGTGTGGCTGCTTATTCAATTGACTACCCCACTTCGGGGCCTACTGGCCGCGATGGTTGCTCTGCTGATATCCGGGGTTATCAGCGTGGTAGTTCTTGACCGGCAGCGCGCCGCAATGGGCGCAGTTTTAGCCGCCTTCTTCGGGCGGATTAATGCGCGCATTGATGCATCAGCGCGCGCAGAAGATGAGGCAGACGATACTCAGAGAATGAGCGAGCACCGAGGCCGAAGTCTAAGCGAGGGCGATCAGGATACCCATTCCGAGTCCGTAGAAAAGAACGAGTAATCCAGTCTGCTTCAGCGCCGGGATCAGCGCGGGCCCGGTTGCACCGCTAAGAATCAAGCGAATTGGTGCAATTATCAAGATGGCAAGCGCTAAGAGAACCAGCCAAGAAGTAAGTACCGCAGTGCTAAGCGTCGTGATTGCTGTGGTGATGATGCACACAACATAAAGTGTGCGGGTGCGCTGAACTCCAATTCGAACTGCGAGAGTGTTCTTGCCGGCTTGCTGATCACTTGGTAGATCGCGCAGGTTATTGGTGACAAGAACCGCGCAGGCAAGTGTGCCGACACCGATAGAGGCAATAACAGCAGCGAGCGTGATAGCGCCCGTTTGTACAAAGTAGGTCCCTACCACGGGCACCAGGCCAAAAAAGATAAGGACAAACACCTCGCCAAGACCGTGGTAGCCGTATGGTTTTGGCCCACCTGTGTAGAGCCATGCGGCGCTCACGCAGGCAACGCCAACGATTAGCAGCCACCATGCTTGGGTAGCTATCACCAGAGCCAGCCCGGCAAGGCACGCGATGCCGAATGCAATAAAAGCGGCCAGGCGCACATTTCTGGGGCTAGCCATACCCTGACCCACGAGTCGGACGGGGCCAACTCGTTTGTTGTCCGTGCCGCGGATTCCATCGCTGTAGTCATTTGCAAAGTTGACACCAATTTGCAGAGCTAATGCGACCACTAACGCCAAACAGGCACGGCCAATTCGCAGCGAGTCAGCATTGATGGCTAGGCCGGTACCGACAACCACCGGTGCGATTGCCGCGGGCAAAGTGCGCGGACGCGCGCCTTCGGCCCATTGTCCTAGCGTTGCCATGGAAGCCTTCCCGATTGCGTTGCGATCCTGCGGAGCACTTCGCGATCAACTTTGCCATTTGGCAACATTGGCAGCTCAGTTTTGGCGATGACATGACAAGGTACCGCTGCCAGCCCAAGATGTTGTTGCACGGTCGCCTTAACGACGGCTTCAATTGTTGAGGTAGACGAGGTCTCGACCGCGGCGACAAGCGCCATTTCGTCGCTAGGGCCCGCAATTGGTAACACCAACACGGCTGTGACGTCAGGAATATCGCTGATAACCTGTTCGACCGCACCAGCTGAAACGTTCACGCCATTGATATTTATCACATCGTCAGCGCGTCCTAGGATCGTGATGAAGCCGTCGGCATCGACGCTGCCATGGTCACTGGTGATAAACCCGGCGGCGGTGAAGTGAAGTTTCGTCATTTTCGGCTCAAGCCGGTAACCGGTTGCCAACATAGGCCCGCTGATTACCAAGGTGCTGGAGGATTCCGAATAATTTTCTACCTTCACTCCGCGTAGCGGGCGACCGTCAAAAACGCAGCCACCAGATGTCTCAGTCATACCGTACGAGGTCATTAGGCGGACCTGGTTCTCCTGCGCGCTAGCGCGGGTGCTGGCTGCTAAAGGTCCCGCGCCGATCAAAACCAGCGCACAAGCTTGTAGTGCAGCGACACCTATTTCGTCAGCAAGCAGGCGGCGAAGTTGGGCAGGGACCAGAGATACGTGGATTTGTGCCCCGCTTGCCCTTTCTACCGCGTCGGCAAAAACTGCTGACGTAAATGGCTGCGCACCACCAAGGCTGGCTACCGCGATTGGATCTCGCCCACTTGCTAGCGCGCGTACGGCGACATTAAATCCACCCATCGAATGCAATGGAAGCGCTGCAATCCACTGGGCATTGGCGCCGTTGACCACGCTATCGAGCGCGGTTAGCCCGGCAGCCGTTAGGAGCACGCCTTTAGGTTGACCCATCGAGCCGGAGGTGGCCAACACCACTGCGACCTCATCAGACTCAAGGGGCTGGCTTCGATCATCGGGAAAACTTGCAGCGCGCAGTCGATCGACATAATCGGTTGAGATGGTCGAACTAACCATTGGCAGCGGGGTAATTGCCGGGCCTATTCCCGAAAGAGCCACGCGCAGTGGGTCCAGCAACGCTGTTAGGCCAGCGGGGCCGGGTGGGACTAGAACTGAAGTCAATGGACGCATCGCACCGAGCGTAGGACGTCGCGATAGCGTTCCCGACATGGATACCCGTACCCGATACATATTGCCCCCGGTGGTGCCGGCTGGTTCACCGGCATTGACAGACCCCTCGTACTCATCGATTAATCCCGGCTGCCAATGGCGGCAGATCGGTGAGTACCGAGATATTCGGCTAGAAGTTTCCACCGGCGAAGACATCGGTATTGCCAAAATAACAATCAACAGGCCAGAGAAGCGCAATGCCTTTAGGCCGCCTACCCTCTTTGAGCTTAGTGATGCTCTTAACTACGCACGTGATGATGACTCAATCGGTGTCATTATCTTGACCGGTCAGGGCGATTGGGCATTTTGCTCCGGCGGAGATCAGATCATTCGCGGTAATGATGGCTACATTGGAGACGATGAAGTCGCCAAGCGCGGTGTTGGTCGGTTAAATGTCCTCGATCTTCAGGTTCAAATTCGTCGCACACCGAAGCCGGTTATTGCGATGGTCGCCGGATACGCCATTGGTGGCGGACATGTGCTGCACGTGGTTTGTGATTTGACCATCGCTGCTGATAACGCGCGATTTGGCCAGACCGGACCTAAAGTCGGGTCCTTCGATGGTGGGTACGGTTCAGGTTTGCTCGCGGCAACAATCGGTCAAAAGCGGTCACGTGAAGTCTGGTACACCTGCCGCCAATATGGCGCTGAGCAAGCCTATGACTGGGGCTTGGTGAATTCGGTTGTGCCTATTGCCGATCTCGAGAACGAGACCGTTTCCTGGGCGCGCGAGATGCTCGCCATGTCGCCGCTGGCGCTACGGATGCTGAAGGCATCCCATAATGCGGCCGATGATGGCCTCGCGGGCGTTCAACAACTAGCTGGTGATGCGACCTTGTTGTTCTATATGACAGCCGAAGCCCAAGAGGGTCGCGATGCCTATAAGGAAAAGCGCGAACCTGACTTCCGTCAATTCCCGAAGCGTCCGTAACTTCACATGCCCGATAAAAAATTGCAGGCGCTACTTGATACCGCCGTTGTTTACGGGCTGCCAATGACTAGGGAATTTCGCGGTATCACCAAGCGCGAAGGTGTTTTGATCAAGGGGCCGTCGGGGTGGGGTGAGTTTGCCCCCTTTGATGACTACACCGATGTTGCAGCATCGCGCTGGCTCGACTGCGCAATTGAATCCGCATTTGGAGATTGGCCGGTAAGTAAACGTGAAAACATCAATGTCAATGCGATCATTGCCGCTGTCAGCTCGGCGGATGCGGCGGCGCTAACGCGCGCTGCGGTAATAGAAAATGGTTGCCATTGTGTAAAAGTAAAAGTCGGCGGCACCCTGGCGGCTGATGAAGCTCGGGTTGCTGCAGTTCGCGATGTACTTGATACGGCACTCGGTCGAGGCGTCGGATCGATCCGCATTGATGCCAATGGCGGTTGGTCCGTGCCCGAGGCGGTGAAGGCACTAAGGCGTCTTACTGAATACGGGCTTGAATATGTTGAACAGCCATGTGCCGAACTCGCTGAGATCAGACAGGTTCGCGATCAAGTTTCAGTACCTATTGCAGTTGATGAGGCAATCCGGGGCGCAGCTGCACCTGAGAAGCTCGATTTACGTGGCATCGCCGATTTTGCGATCATCAAAGTTGCTCCACTAGGCGGCATCGAAGCCAGCCTTCGTATAGTCGAGCAACTATCGATGCCGATAGTCATTAGCGGTTCACTTGACTCCTCTGTTGGCCTTGCGGCTTCTACGGCATTGGCCGGAGCTCTAGACCTGACCATTGCCTGCGGCCTTGGTACCGGCACGCTACTTGCTGCTGATGTGGTGGATACGCCCCTTGTCCCGATTGGCGGAATGCTCAAAGTTCAAAGAGTTGCCCCGGAGTTGAGCGCACTAATGCGGGCGCGCGATGAAATAAGCGATGAGCGCGGGATTTGGTGGCGGGCCCGCCTTGCCGCTGCCTGGTATGCAGGGGCCGGTAAACGGTCTGGGCAGCTAATCGACAGTTTGTGACCTGTTCTTCGCACCATCCTGTCGACATGAAAGGCTAAGCCAGTGAACGCATCGACACTCCAAGCGCGCGTGCTTGTCGATGAGTTGATCAGGTGCGGCATTACTGATTTTGTGCTTTCCCCTGGTTCGCGTTCGGCCCCGCTGGCTTTCGCATTGGCGGCCGCCGAAAAACGGGGCGAAGTATTCCTGCACGTGCGACTAGATGAGAGAAGTGCCGGATATCTAGCGCTTGGGATCGGCAAAGTCTCTGGGGTGCCCGCCGTGGTCGTTACCACATCGGGTACGGCAGCGATAAATTTGCATCCGGCCGTTGTTGAAGCCGATCACTCGAATATCCCGATGATCACGTTAACGGCAGATAGGCCGCCGGTTTTGCGCGGAGTCGGAGCCAACCAAACGATTGCGCAGGCCGATATTTTTGGAACCTCGGTTCGACTCGCGGTTGACATGGCAGTGGCTGTATCTGGCGAGCAAGAGATTCGCTATTGGCGTTCCACTATGTCGCGCGTTGTGGCCGCGTCAACTGATGCATGGCACCCTGGTCCGGTACATGTGAATATTCCATTTGCCGACCCGCTAGTCCCCGACGCCTTAGACGACGATGCACCAGAGACGGCACTCGGAGGGCGCGCTGACGGGCGCGCTGACGGGCGGCCCTGGACAGCCGACGCTAGGTTTGTGGCAGGCCTGAGCACACCACTTGATGACGTAATAGGTGTCATCATGGAAGACAATCAATGCCCGGCCCGCGGGATCATCATTGTTGGCGATCACGCCGACTCTGAATTCATGAGTCTTATTGATGACCTCGGTGATGCACTTGGCTGGCCGATAATAGGTGAACCAAGCGGCAATGTGTCGGACTGTGATACCTCACTTTCTCATGGGGCTCTGATACTTGCTGATGCTGATTTCGCGGCGGCACATGTGCCAGACGTCGTGATAACCGTCGGTCGAGTCGGATTAAGTCGTGCGGTACTACGCATGGTCGCCAATTCACCCTTGCATATTGCGGTAGATCCGCAAGCGCAGTGGAGTGATCCAACTCGATCGGCAGACATCGTTATCGCGGGAGTGCCATTGCCCCCTGAGAATGCGGTGGTTGACCCTGATTGGCTTGATGCTTGGCAGCGGGCGGATGTACTTACCGCTGCTGCGGTTGAAACAGCCCTTGCGGCTTTTGGAGATCAGTTGACCGGCATGCACGTTGCGCGCATTACCTGCAGTGCGGTTCCGTCCGCAGGCATGCTGTTTCTGGGCGCTTCATCCCAGGTGCGCCATGTTTTCAATCTCGCTTCGACCTTCATTGGCGAAGCCATAGTGATGGGTAACCGCGGTACTTCCGGGATTGACGGAACTTTGTCGGCAGCTTGGGGAGCGGCCACGGCACTGCAGCGCGATGATGCCGCCGATGATCCAACTTGGGCCATCGCACTTGTTGGGGATCAGACTTTCTTGTATGACAGCAATGCCTTGCTAGTACCGGCAACTGAAAGACGACCCAATTTGGTGATCGTAGTTTCGGATAATGATGGCGGTGGCATTTTCTCGCAATTGGAGCAAGGTGAGGCGCGATTCGCTGACTCTTTCGATCGGATATTTGCCGTGCCGCTCGGGGCTGACGTTGGAGCCATCGCGGCGGCGCTGCAAGTGCCAACCCAGGTGGCACATACTTCGTCTGAGCTAGTGGTCGCATTAGATGCCGCTATTACCGCTGGGGGAGTGCAGGTGGTTGTGGCCCGAACCTGTTCGCGAATTGCTGAAGCGGAAGCTTGGCGAGCGGTGCGTGAGGCTGTACATGCAGCCCTCGGGTCTGCTTAAGCGGGCAGCAACCTGCCATGCGCGCACTCAAAACTAAATAGCTTCGAGGGCATCCCTAATAGGCACAAGTTTCGCGGCTGCTTCGGCCAGCTCGGTATCGGGGTGTGAGCCTGCGACAATTCCGCAGCCGGCAAATGCACGCACAGTGTTGGTTTCGCTATCAATTTCAGCGCAGCGCAACGCAATTCCGAACTCGCCGTCACCTTGGGAATCGAACCAACCGACCGGGCCGGCGTAACGACCGCGATCCATGCCCTCAAGTTCGCGAATAACGGACAAAGCTCGCTCAGTCGGAGTTCCGCAGACTGCGGCGGTCGGATGCAACGATGCCGCGAGTGCTAGTACTGATGCGGCATCGGCCAACCTTCCGGTGATGTCGGTTGCCAGGTGTTGAACATTGGCGAGGGCGAGCACATGTGGTCGATCAGGAACAGTTAAGTCGGTGCAGTGCGCCGCGAGTGCTCGCGCAACCGAGTGCACGGCGTATTCATGTTCTTCAAGATCCTTACCGCTACCGAGTAAGGCCGAGGCAAGGCCGGCATCGGCGGCGGCGTCGCCTTGGCGCCGCACCGTGCCGGCAAGTACCCGACTAGTAACTAGATCACCGGTGCGCCGCACGAGTAATTCAGGGGTAGCTCCGACTAGACCAGCCACACTAAATGTCCAGCACGATGGGTATTTTTCGGCCAGGTTTAGTAGCAGGTGTCGGATATCAAGTTCGCCCTCAACATGTGCGACCACATCGCGTGCCAGGACCACTTTGTCGAGTTCGCCGGCGTTAATCCGCACGATTGCTTCGGCAACTGACCCTTGCCAGGCTGGGGCGGTCCGTGACCCTTCAGCCCATCGCACCGCTGTCGGCTTCGCGGGTACCGACACCGGCCGCATGGAGTTTCGCAAACCAGTATCTGCGCGCGGATCGTTCTCAGGGTCAACGACGGTAACCCAGGCTTGGCCACCTCGGCGCCCGATGATGATTTTCGGCACGGTGATAATCGACGTGCCCGGGTTCGGGTCAAAGGCAAATGAGGCAAATGCCACCGGGCCGGTGCCGGGTACGTCGACGGTGTCATCAATGACTTTCTCGGCGCACCATTTGGTCCACCAGCGCTGCGCTCGGCTAAAGCGTTCTGGTCCGCTGACCTCGAGTTGCGCGGCCACCCCCCACCCGATCAGACCTTCACCGCCGCGGACCCACGCAACGGGGTTCTCGATCGGCAACCTTGCCAAGAGCTGTTCTGGGTCCGGTATAGGACGAGTACGCACCACAGTGCGTTCGGCCTTCGACGTGGTGTCCAGACGTGACATTGATTCACTGGACACAGGAGCACTCTAGATGCCTATGGCACTTGAAGCAGATTCAGTGTCTGAAAGGATGTCTGCGTGACGCGAGCGGATTTGACCAAAGCCCCAACCGATGTGGCCGCCATGTTCGATGGGGTCGCGAAGCGTTACGACCTAACCAATGATGTTTTAGCCCTAGGGCAGACTCGGCGGTGGCGCAAGGCCGTGGTCGCCGCGGTCGCCCCCCTCCCGGGTGAGCAGATCTTGGATCTGGCAGCTGGAACTGGTACCTCAAGTTTGCCGTTCGCCCAGGCCGGGGCCGAGGTTTTTCCGACTGATTTTTCTCTCGGGATGTTAAAGGTGGGCCGCCAGCGGCTGCCGCAGTTGCCATTCGTCGGCGGGGATGGCTTGTCCTTGCCCTATCGCGATGGGGTATTTGATGCGGCCACTATCTCCTTTGGGCTGCGAAATTTGGCGGACTTGACCACCGGGCTGGCGGAGTTGCGCCGGGTGGTGCGTCCGGGTGGCCGGTTGGTGATCTGCGAGTTTTCGCAGCCTACCTGGGCCCCATTTCGCACCGTCTATACCGAGTATTTGATGAAAGCCCTCCCCGCGGTGGCGCAGCGGGTGGCCACCAACCCCGAGGCCTATGTCTATCTGGCCGAGTCCATCCGGGCTTGGCCCGACCAGCAGCAACTCGCGGCGCAATTGCAAGTCGCGGGCTGGGCGCGGGTGCAGTGGCGCAATTTGTCAGGTGGGATTGTCGCGCTGCACCGGGGTGTTAACC
>JBIIOU010000078.1:0-8962 GCA_044336815.1 Candidatus Nanopelagicales bacterium
GGTCGCACTCTTGGTGGTGATGGACCCGGGCCCTACACCTGGTGGTCATGGCGAGGGCGCGGCTTCGATACAGATGGGGGCTGGCGCATCGACTATGTGATCGCGACCCCGGGCTTAGCCGCGCGCGCCAACACCGCCGTCGTCGGCAAGGCACCTACTTATGCAGAGCGGTGGAGTGATCACGCGCCGCTGACGGTGACTTTCAAGTCGTAGCGGCCGCCTCTCAGAGTGCTGGCAAGGCGATCGAAAATTGACAAGACCGGCGGTTAACCCCGATTAGCCCAAGCCGGCCAAAGCTCGCACTGAAGGGCGTCCTCCAGCACCGCCACGGTGTGCACATCGGGCACGGTTTCGCCGGCCAGGGTGCGACCAAGGCTGGTGGCGTCAATGCCGGCTGAGCGAGCTACCGAACGCAGGCTCTGACCACCGGCCGCGGCCAGGTAATTGGCCACGATGGCGGCGGTCACCATTACATAGGGCGGTGCCCCCGGGGTAAAGGGCCCGGTTGGCCACTTGCCATCGGCTAGTAGCCACTCCCGCGGCGGGCGATAACTGCGGGCGGCCATCTCCAGATCCTGCCACCTGGCGGAGGCCTTGACCTCGCATTTGCACTCTAGGGGTGAGAGTGCTAACTTTTGCGTTAGCACTCGACACCCGAGAGTGACAACTTACGGACGTTCCCGGAGGAACTGGCCCCATGGCAAAAATGATTGCATTTGATGAGGAGGCCCGCAGGGCCCTCGAGCGCGGCATGAACGTTCTGGCCGACGCCGTCAAGGTCACACTCGGCCCCAAAGGCCGCAACGTAGTCCTTGAAAAGAAGTGGGGAGCCCCCACTATCACCAACGACGGTGTATCAATCGCCAAGGAAATCGATCTAGAGGATCCTTACGAGAAGATCGGCGCCGAGCTGGTTAAAGAGGTCGCCAAGAAGACCGATGACGTCGCAGGCGACGGCACCACCACCGCAACCGTGCTCGCCCAAGCGCTCGTGCGCGAAGGCCTGCGTAACGTTGCCGCTGGCGCCAACCCGATGGCACTTAAGAAGGGCATCGATCGCGCCGTCACCATTGTGTGCGACGAGCTGCTTTTGATGGCCAAGGATGTCGAGACCAAGGAGCAGATTGCTTCGACGGCCGCGATCTCCGCTGGTGGCGACCAGGAAGTCGGCGACCTGATCGCCGAGGCAATGGACAAGGTCGGCAAGGAAGGCGTCATCACTGTTGAAGAAAGCAACACTTTCGGTCTTGAGCTAGAGCTCACCGAGGGTATGCGCTTTGACAAGGGTTACATCTCGCCATACTTCGTCACTGACCCAGAGCGCATGGAGGCCGAGCTTGAGGATCCCTACATCCTCATCGCGAACTCCAAGATCTCTTCCGTCAAGGACGTCCTGCCAATCCTCGAGAAGGTCATGCAAAGCGGCAAGCCGCTGGTCATCCTTGCCGAAGACGTTGAAGGCGAAGCCCTTGCGACCCTGGTAGTCAACAAGATCCGTGGCACCTTCCGTTCGGTTTCGGTCAAGGCCCCAGGCTTTGGCGACCGTCGTAAGGCGATGCTGCAAGACATCGCGATCTTGACCGGCGCGCAGGTTATCTCTGAAGAAGTAGGCCTCAAGCTTGATGGCACCACGCTCGACCTGTTGGGCCGTGCACGCAAGGTTGTCGTCACCAAAGATGAGACCACGATCGTTGAAGGTGCAGGTGACCCTGAGCAGATTCAAGGTCGCGTGAACCAGATTCGTGCCGAGATCGAGAAGTCGGACAGCGACTATGACCGCGAGAAGCTGCAGGAGCGGTTGGCCAAGTTGGCCGGCGGCGTTGCGGTCATCAAGGTTGGCGCTGCAACCGAAGTCGAGCTCAAGGAGCGCAAGCACCGCATTGAAGATGCCGTGCGCAACGCAAAGGCAGCTATAGAAGAGGGCATCGTCGCCGGTGGTGGCGTGGCACTTATTCAGGCCATGAAGTCGGCAACCGCCAAGATCGATGCACTCGGCCTGACCGATGAGCAGCTCGTGGGCGCGAACATCGTTCGCGTTGCCGTGAGTGCACCGCTCAAGCAGATCGCTGAGAATGCTGGCCTTGAAGGTGGCGTAGTGGCTGAGAAGGTGCGCGAGCTTCCTGTCGGTCACGGCCTGGATGCTTCAAACGGCGAGTACGTCGACATGATCAAGTCGGGCATCATCGACCCAGCCAAGGTAACCCGCTCGGCGCTGCAGAACGCAGCCTCGATCGCCGGTCTGTTCTTGACCACCGAGGTTGTTGTCGCTGACAAGCCAGAAAAGGCTGGCCCGCCAATGGGCGGCGGCGACGGCGGCATGGGGGGTATGGACTTCTAACGAAGTTCGAAGTCCCCGGTAGTCGGACTTCTAACGAAGTTCGAAGTCCCCGTAAGAACGGCTTCTGCAACACAGGTTCATTCAAAGGCGGTTCCCCGAAAGGGGGGCCGCCTTTGACGTGAACGCGCACGTTATTGTCGTGAAACAGGGAAAATATCAGGTTTTCACGACAATAACGTGCGCGTTCAGCGGACCCGACTCAGGCAGTGTCGCGCCCATCTGCAATCTTGCACCATGACTAAGACTCCTGAACTCGCACTTGTTACCGGCGCCAGTAGCGGCATTGGAGCCGCATGCGCTCGCCAATTGGCTGATCGCGGATATGAGGTCATCGCTGCAGCGCGCCGAGTCGACCGTCTTGAGGAGCTCGCCGCTGGGCACCCTGGTATTACGTCATGGGAGTTAGATGTCACCGATCAAGGAAGCGTGGATCGGTTGGTGGCCCATTTGGCCGGCCGGGCCGTTGCTGTCTTGGTAGCGAATGCCGGAGCAGCATTTGAGGCTGAGCAGATTGAGAATGCGGATCTAGCCGGATGGCAGGCAGGTTATGAATTAAATGTCATCGGTTTGGTGCGAACGGTCAAGTCTTTCTTGCCGAATGTCGAACTATCCGGTCACGGCCTTATCGTGCTGATGGGTTCAACAGCCGGCTACATCCCATATGAGAATGCCGGCAGCTATACCGCGACGAAACATGGGGTCGCGGCGATAGCGGGCACCTTGCGCCTGGAACTTTCGGGGCGCCCAATTCGAGTCACCGAGATGATCCCCGGGATGGTGCGCACCGATGAGTTCTCGGTGAAGCGTTTCGGTGGTGATCAAGCTCGAGCGGACAAAGTTTATGAAGGGGTTAAGGAGCCGCTAACCGCTGACGATGTTGCGTCGGCAATCACTTGGGTAGCCTCCTTGCCGGCGCATGTAAATATTGATCGCATGGTGATTCGCCCAGTAGCGCAGGCCGCGCAGCACAAAGTACATCGGGTCTTAGGTGAGTAGCTTTGGCCAAAATGGCAAAGTATGCCCATGACCGTTGGCGAGTGGGAGATAGCTGCCGTTGACGGTGCCGATGTTCGGCTCCGGAGCGGGCGAGTTGGGCTAATCAGCGTTGATGTTTCAGCCCCGGTAGCCAGTGGGCTACTGCAGATAACCGCGCAGGAGATCCACTTGACCCTGCACTTGGCACTTGACCAACTCAAGACCGGGAACTTCCTGCTGCAGTCAGCGGCCCGCAGTATCGTGACTCGATATAAAGCGCACGAGCTGGTGTATTCGGGTAAAGGCCCGGTGGGCGAAATTTGGTCGGTCACCGGTATTGCGCGCGCGGGCAGCATTGAAGTTGAACTCGACTTAACAATTACCCCTATTGCATCGGCTTCTTCACCGATGGGGGAAATAGAAATCGTCGGCAGCGCGAACATGGGCACGGTGCATCTGCCGATCCCAGGTATGGGCACCGTTGAGGATTTCAGCTTTGATCTTGACGCGAAGTTAGCCCTGCAAGCTAAAGCTTAGCAACCGCCATGCTCCGCACAATCTTCTTGATCTGTTGCACGGTAAGACCCTTGGTTTTTAGCTGAATCTGTGTTGTTGGTGAGACCGAGGTGCTCGGTAGGTTGATCCAAGTTTCACCGTACTGTTTCAAAAGGTCGGCAGGTGAAGCGGTTGAGCCACTCTGGCAATCGGTGTCGCTCACCGCTGCTGGATTTGGGCAAGTGGTAAGGATATTAATTTTCGATCCCTTTGACTTAAATGAGTCGACTAAGAGCATCGGGAACCCTGGGTCACCACATGCGGCTGACTGGATGATTTCCAGAGATGATTTGGCCTTTGTCCGATAGGTGGCGGTGAGGTACTTGGAGCAGACCCCCGTGTTGGTGCCGACGGCCTGAGGGTCGAATGAACCCAATGCCACGCTCTTCAGTGATAACCCGGCTGTGAATTTGGGTTCATAGACCGTGAATTGCACCCTTGGCGCCATCGAAGCGAACTTGGTGCTGTCGTCGGCTACGGCAGGCTGGGCTAAAAGTATTGCCCCGGCGGCAAAAACGACTGCCGAACTGACGAAAGCGTGACGCATCCTAAAAGCCTGGTAATTCATCCGGCCTCTTTTACGTAGTTTGTAGTTGGACCACTTTCGGGCCTTCGACGCCGACCAAGCCAGGGTCACCATTGCCGCAGAGGGCGGTAGAACCGGTGCAGGGGCCCATGCTCAGGCCGTAGTAGTAGGTGCCCTTGACACTTAAATCTGCGTTGATCGTGAAGGTGCCGTTTTTCTTAACGGGTGAGCATGCCTTGGTCAGTGGGGTGCGCGGCATGCTGCTGTTGTTATTGGCCTTGGCTGGGTAGCGATCAAGACATACCGTGTTGGCACCGGTTGTCCATTCGGCCAAGCTCGACATGGCCTTCGAGCTCAGTGTGCCGGTGAATGTTGCCGGTTGGCCAGCTGGCACCGGCGACTTTGCCACCGAAAGGCAGGCGTAAGTCTTGGTGGTGGGCTCACCGTTCTTATAGATGTAGGAGCAGGCGGTGTCAGACGGTACGAGTTTTACCGCGTGGGCAGGTGCCGCAAGGGCCGCCCCAGCGATGACCAGCGTGGTTGCCATGATGGTGAGGTTACTTATCTTCATACCCGCTCCAGCTCTAGTTTTGATGTTCTTTTGGCGTCACGTTTGTCGAGGCCTTGCCGTACTCCGAAACCAACAACCGCACCCATAATGGCAAATGGCGCGACCGCGGCACCTGAACTGCTGAGCAACACCATAGCCAAAAGCGCAGACGTAAAAGGTAAGCGCAGCATAACGGTGGCGGTGGCCGCGATGCCGGTCGCGGCCATGGCTGTCACTGATATTTCAGGGAACACTAAAGAGCTGAGAACTCCGACGGCGACACCAAGGAAGGTGGCGGGGAAGATCGGCCCACCACGGTAACCGCCGCCTAAGGCCATGCCGTAAGCGAGCGTTTTGGCAATCAGGACCAAAACCACTGTAAGGATCGAAGTTTCGGCAATCAATGAAGTCATATCTGATTGGCCGGAGAAAAGCACAAAACCTACATCGACACCCGTGATCTCGGTGACGGCAATGGCGAGAGCCGCGGTGAGGAGCGCTACCGCGAAGAGCACGATACCCCGGTGCTTGGCGGCAATTTGCGCTACACGTTCACCAAGTTCGCGAGCTATGGCGGCGACAATGGAGGCAACAACTGCGATCACTAGACCAAATATCAGGTCTCTAACATTTAAGTTGTCGTAAGTGGGTAGGCCCGGTACTGCCAACGAATGGGTGCCGATACCCGACCACGGCCCGACCCCGATTTGCACCAGGTAGCCGGAACCGAGGGCAACTAGTGAAGGCACAAGTGCGATGGCTGGCAAGACACCGAGCGCGGCAAACTCAAGCAACATAAAAGCCATGACGAAGGGGTTGCCGAAAATTGCCCCAATGGCGGCCGCACCACCTAAGAGCATCCCTATTTGCACAAGTTGCGGGGCACGCCCGCGCATCAGAAGTGCACCGATGGTGGTGCCCATGATTATCAAGGGGGCTTCGGGGCCAAGGACGAAACCGAATATCAAGGAGCCAAGAGCGGCGAGAAGAATCGATGGTGCGTTGATAGCCGGGGTGTCGAAATGGAATCCGGTTAATGGGCCGTTGCCGGTGGCACCGGGTAGCCGCCAAGCAAGGGCGACAACGCAGGCACCGATTAGCAGCATGAGTGCTACCCACCACATCGGTAACCCATCAAAACCGAGTGCGGCTGGGAGATCCTCCCAGATCCATTTTTGGGCTTCATCCATTACGAAGATGAAGACGGAGGCACCGAGGGCACCGAGAATGCCGAGTACGATCGCCAGCCCAAGGGCCGCCGCCGCTAGTTTCTCGCTTAGTTCGGGAGCTGTGGGCGAAGGTGCAACCTGGCTCATATGGCTTCCCACTTCCCCGAGTGAATGTCATCGGCGTCGACGATGCGATAAGCGTAGCCTTGCTCCGCCAAAAAACGTTGGCGATGCTGGGCGAAGTCGGCATCAACGGTGTCGCGCGTGACAATTGAATAGAAGTGCGCCGTGCGCCCATCGGCTTTTGGGCGCAGGATTCTTCCGAGGCGCTGAGCCTCCTCTTGCCGAGAACCAAATGTGCCACTTACTTGGATGGCGACAGCAGCCTCGGGTAGATCAATCGAGAAGTTAGCAACCTTGCTGACCACGAGTAGTCGAATTTCACCTTCGCGGAATGCGGCAAATAGGCGTTCACGTTCTTTAACGGGTGTAGCACCTGTAATTATCGGTGCGTCAAGGTGCTCACCAAGTTCGGCGAGCTGATCAAGGTACTGCCCAATTACGAGGATTCGATCATCCGGGTGATGGGCGATGATTTCTTCAACGAGACGGTTCTTCTCGGGGGCCGAAGCCGCCAACCGGTATTTATCTTCTTGTTCTGCCATCGCATATGTCATGCGATCACTGTCCGGCAAGGTCACGCGCACCTCGACGCAGTCAGCAGGTGCAATATAGCCTTGATTTTCAATGTCTTTCCAGGGTGCGTCGTAGCGCTTTGGACCGATGAGGCTAAAGACGTCGCTCTCGCGGCCATCCTCGCGCACCAAGGTTGCGGTTAACCCAAGGCGACGTCGCGATTGGATATCGGCGGTGAATCGGAAGATAGGAGCGGGCAGGAGGTGCACCTCGTCATAGATGATCAGGCCCCAGTCGCGCGAATCAAAGACATCAAGATGCGGGTAGATCCCCTGGCGTTTGGTTGTCATCACTTGGTAGGTCGCGATTGTTACCGGGCGGATTTCTTTCTTAGCTCCTGAGTACTCACCTATTTCATCAGCGGTCAAGGTCGTGCGCTTGAGTAACTCATCGCGCCACTGCCGGGCCGCAACTGTGTTAGTGACGAGAATCAGGGTGGTTGCCTGCGCAAGTGTCATTGCCAACGCACCAACTATCGTCTTGCCAGCGCCACAGGGCAGTACGACTACGCCAGATCCGCCGTGCCAGAAGCCTTCGGCGGCCTCTTGTTGGTACGGGCGTGGCTGCCAGTCATCAGCAATAAGGCCGATGGCGTGGCGTTCGCCATCCACGTAGCCCGCGACATCCTCGGCGGGCCATCCAAGTTTGATGAGTGCCTGCTTTAGGTGGCCGCGCTCACTCGGATGAACTATTACCGTCGTTTGATCAACGCGGGCGCCGAGTAGTGGAGCAACTTTCTTACTGCGAAGGACTTCTTCGAGCACCGCTTCGTCTAATGCCTGCAACACTAATCCGTGCACCGGGTGGTTGTTGACCTGCAACCGGCCATAGCGCGACATGGTCTCGGCGATATCTACGAGCAGCGCATGCGGCACTGGATATTTCGAATAGCGGAGCAAGGTGTCGACTACCTGCTCGGCGTCATGCCCGGCAGCGCGGGCATTCCAGAGACCAAGTGGAGTTAATCGGTAAGTGTGAATATGTTCAGGTGCCCGCTCAAGCTCGGCAAATGGTGCGATGGCGCGCCGGCATTCTGGCCCCAGCGGACTATCAACTTCAAGGAGCAGGGTTTTGTCGCTTTGCACAATCAGTGGACCGTCAGTCATTTATCTCTCCGTTAAGTGCCGCCGCGATGATGCCGGCGGTGAGGGCGGCCCGTTCGGCCATTGCTGAAACTGAAGCCCATTCGTGGTCTGCGTGTGCGCCATCGCCAACCGCGCCAAGCCCATCGAGGGTGGGTATGCCGGCGGCCGCGGTGAGATTACCGTCGCTGGCACCACCGACCGCGCAGGATTGTAATTCGGGTAAACCAAGTTCGTGCGCGACTTGTTGAGCGATAGTGAAGAGATTCACCGATGCTGACAATTCAAGTGGTGGCCGGTCGATACCGCCATCGATCTCGATGCGGGCTTCAGGGTGCGCGCCTTGCCAGGTGCGAACACAGGAGTCAACACGTTGTTGCTCGCCCGCAGACCAGGCACGAACGTCAAGAGTCAACTCTGCCAAAAAAGGGACGGTATTCGCCGTGGTGCCCGCGTTCAACAAGGTTGGCGTAACCGTAGTGCCGGTATCCTGATCACCCCAAGTTTGGGTTGCCATGACAAATGCAGCAGCTTCAACGGTGGCATTCACCCCTCGTTCAGGGTCAAGCCCGGCGTGGGCTGCCCGCCCGTGAAATTTGATTCGGTACCAAGAAGTTCCCTTGCGTTCGGTTTTTAGGGCACCGCTAGCGGATGGTTCGAAAACCAGAACCGCTTTGGCGCTGGTGAGGGCGCCCGCAATCACTTTGCGTGAAGCACGCGAGCCGGTCTCCTCGTCAGTTGTCAGCAAGAGCCCGACAGCTTCGACGTCGGCGCCATCAGCAATAAGTAGCGACACCGCGGCCAAGGCCTGCACGATGCCAGCCTTCATATCGAAAACACCAGGCCCGGTCATTTGATCATCAATGAGCTGGGAAGGCAGGCGCAGCACGGTGCCAACCGGCCACACGGTGTCGAGGTGGCCGAGCAGCAAGATTTCAGGGTGTTCTGGGCCCCAGCGCACTACCGGGCAGCCATCGTGTAACTCGACGCGGGCCGGGCTCCCCAACCACTCGCTAGTTAACTTGGCGGCGACGTCAGCAAGATGAGCGCAGGCGGCAAGATCATTTGTTG
>JBIIOU010000079.1:0-8951 GCA_044336815.1 Candidatus Nanopelagicales bacterium
CCGGCGAGGGAGTCTAGAACCACGCGCAGTGGCTTCACAGTGAGCCCACCGGCTGTTTGCACACCGCCGCCGAGGTTTGTTGGCCTCAAGATTGGCGCGGCGATAGTTACAGGAGTAATGGGTACAGCTGTAGGTGTTGAGGTGGCCGATGGCGTGGCCGAGGGGGTTGGCGTAGTAGATCCTGATGAGCTTGGCGATGATGATGAAGTATTGCGCGCGATAAGTAAGTTCGCGAGGGTGTTGAAGTTCGGTACGCCCATGCCCGTTGTCATGTCAAAGCCAGGCAGTGCACTCCAGCCACCCAGGCTCATGATGTCGTTGTCGCCAATGGTGACATCGGTCATGGCCGAGGAGTTGGCCGTGTCGTAGAAGATGTTGTGCACATCCATCGTGCCGCCGGCATTGTCGATGGGGGCCATTCCGCGGGCACTAAGCACGGCATTGACATTCGCCAAGCCCACAGCGATTAATGGCGTGGCGGCACTGGTGCCAACAACGGGAGACCAGGGGAACTGCGCGGCCACACAGACCGCTGGGGTGCCGCTAGCGACACACGATTGGGTGACGGTTCCGGTTACCGTCCAGTCCGCCCGCATATCAATTCGGCCGGTGGACGCGGCTGAAACCACATCACCTGTTGTCTTCGCATAGGTGAACGTGGTTGTTGATGGTACTGAGGCAACTACGAAGGTGCCATCAAAGACCGAGTTCGTGGCACCGACCACATCCACAAACTGCCCTACCGCGAGGCCATGCGGGGTGGACGTTGTGATGGTCGCAATATTGGAGGTGAGTGCAGCGGTTGTGATGGTTATGGCGTTGGTGGTGTATGTGAAGGCGTTGGTTTGCGGAGTGCCGGTGATCGTGAAAGTTCCGTCGAAAGGTGCCCCAACGTCGGCCACAACCACTGTCTCGCCGACGATCAAGCCACTGTTTTGGGAAGTCACTACCGTTGCCGTGGTGTTCTGCGTTTGCTTTGCCGAAACCGACATTCCGTAATTGGAGATCGCGTACGTTGGCCAGCCGGCAAGGGCAGCGACATCAGGGGTCATTCGAAAGTTCGTTGCACCCGGGTAACTCGAAGTTGCGGCGGTGGCCTGGTAACTCGGCATTGTATAAAGCGCGCTCTGCCCTCCTCCGGTGCCTTCACCACCCGTGGTTGGGAAGGTGGCTAGGTTCGCGCAGTTGGGGTTGGGGATGTTGTCTTTCCAAACGTAGTTCGAGTAAGTGGATCCGGCGGTGTATGCGACGGCGAGGCCGGTGCTCATGGTTGTCGTTTGACTGAGCCACTGGGTACCCCCAACCGCCACTACGCCGGAGTGTGTTGCGAGGAACTGGGGAGTAAGCCCGCCAAAGTTAACCGAAGCAGCCCCGGGTGAGGTAAGGGTAGTGGCGGGGATATCTGCGTTAGTTAACCCGAAGGAGAAGGTATTGGTCGTAACCGAGGAGATCGTGAACAGTCCTTGGAAGGGCTCGGTGACGCCCGTAAGAAACACCTGCTGACCGGCGGTGAAGCCATTGGCCGCGCTGGTGAGTGTTGCGACATTGCTCGTGAGAGCTACACCGGTGACACTTTTCCCGACCGCACTGCCGTAGGAATCTCCGGCACTAGAGATGCAACCGCCGGAGCCCTCATCGCCGGCGGCGACCACCACGATCACGCCCTGGGCTTCAAGCTGGTCCATCATGAAGTTGGCGTTTTGCAGTTGAACACTGTCGAACTCTGCTGCGTTGTAACTGAGCGAGATGATGCAGCCGCCGGCTGGGTAGGAAGAGCTCTTGGTGATAGTGCTAAAAACCCGCGTCGGATCACCCGAGAAGGTGAACCCGCAGGCCGAAGCGGCGGTCACGAGCATCCCGTAGAAACTCTGATTAGCAGGTGAGACCGCCATGGTGATAGTTGTGTTAGGGGGGAGCGCCGCTGCGATAACGGTGGCATCAAGGGTTGACTCCCCGCCGGGCGTCAGTGAAGCGCCGGGCCAACTCTCGGTAAGGAGTGTCACCTCGGACAGCCCACATTGACGCAGCAGGTTATTTACCGCAACGGGGTTGGCTGTTTCATTAAGTTCACCGATCACCAGTCGTTGGGCTAGAGGGGTGCCCGATGGAGTTAGTGGCAGGCCGACCGAGGCATTCCACTGTTGCGGGCCGATGCCCAGATCGTGGCCACTAGCGGTGGGAGTGCACGCGGCAGAGGCATACGCCGGGCCGGTGAAAGTGGTTGCGCCCGAGGCATCCGCAGGTTCATTTGCCCCAGAGATTGACCCGGCAATTACCGCGGCCACCACGCAGGAAGCGGTCAGCGCAATGTGGCGGCGAACGTTCGACATTGAGGGAGCCTAACCCGGGCTAGGTAAGGGTTGGTTGCATCCCTTCATGAATGAGCCGCTGGACACCGGCGGCGTCAACGCTGGCGCCGGTGTATTTGGCCGCGTTGGCGATAACTTTCGCCTTTTCCTCGGCCTGCTTATCGGCGGGCTTTGCCTCGGCTTCAGCCCACTGTCGGTAAAGCTCCCAAGCAAGCTCGCGCTGCCGCATGGCCAGATTAATCCGATCCATTTGCTCTGTGGTCGCAGGCAACTGCCAGGTTTCACTGATGGCCTCGGGCAGCACTAGGCGGTAATCATGGCCGCCTTCGGCAAAGACCCCCGGAGTAGGGGTTAAAGCATTGAGCATGTCGAGGAAAGTCATCATGAAAGTGGTTACCGGCATCCAGGCCGTGCCTTTGGGTGCCCCAATGGGGCGTGTGGCATTTGGTCCCAACCAATCGGGTTTGCGCCAGGCGACTTGGGCACCAAACTTCGGGATGGGGTCATCGCCATTTTGAAGTAGCAGGTAGCGCACCTTGGCGCGTTCCTTCTTCGGTAGCGCTTTCCAGTCCATTAGTGATCGTGGCAGGTAAGCCGCACCGGGGCCAACCGTTGGGGCTTCGGTAATGGTGCGATCACCCCAGATTTGGCGGCGCCAAATCGTGGCAGCGGGGGTGCCGATCCAAAGTGCCGCATCGATTCCGGTGCCGTCCAGGCCAATTAGACCGGTGCCGCGGAACATCTCCTCGCTTACCTGCGAACCCAAGCTCTCGCCGAAAAGATAGAACTTTGGCCGCTTGGATTTTGGCATCGCTAGCAAACGTTGCACGATGCCGGCGATCACCATCGCAGTTTGGGCGCTACCGGTTGGCACGCGGGTCAAGGACAGTGCAGATGGGAGCACCGAATACTGAATTGCGGCGCTCGCGCAGTCGCCATGTGTTAGGTACTCAAACGTTTCGGTCGCGACGTAGTTGACATAACCAGAACCAGTTGGAGAGAAGAGCGCGAACGCTTTACGTTCAAGGGCCTTGGTGCGATCAATCTCAGCTAACAGGACACCGGCTCGCTCTTGATCTGACTGTGCGCTATCAAGTGAGGCATACACACGAATGGGCTGCTTGGCGCTGGTTACCCCCATAACTGCCTCGATGCTGTTAGGCGATACCGCCATGCTCAGCCACCGGGCACCTTCGCGAGTTTGTTTCGTCCAATCAAGGCCAGATGCCGGTGACCCGGTGACTTCGGGAGTCGAAGGGGGTGTGGTGAGAGCCGCATCGAGTGCGCCGCCGCCCTTACTGAGCATCGTTGAGGCTTTTGCCACGGCGAACCAACCGACACCCAAGGTGATGCCGGCACTTGTCATACGGCCGAGCATGCGATGGTCATGGGCTTCACCACCGAGTACGTAAGTTGCGGCGCGACTACTTGCGGAGGTCAAAGCTGATTCGGTTTTCGCTAACCCGTAAGTGACCAGCCCAACGGCCGCCCCAATCGCGATTGCTTTTGGTGGCGAGACGTCGCGGACATCGTCCTCCCAATACTTTGCCCCGCGATGGGCGGTTCCGCCATCGAAGTCATCGTCCAACAGCGAACCGGGTGCACTTTTCCACGGCTGGGTGCTTGCCCATGATCCCAAACCGACCAACACCGCTGCAGCCACACTCGCACCGCGGTCGCGATTGCCGTAAGCACCCGGTGTGAGGTCGGAGGCGGCGCTCGCGACAGCCGTGGTAATTGCAGTTTGTGCAAGAAGACGCACAACTGCTCGTTGAGCAGATTCGTGCTCGCGCCAAGCTAGCGCTGCGGCGGCACCTGCTGCCACCGCACCGACTGTTCCGGCAACTAAAAGACGTGCCGCCGGCGAGGGTGATTCCGACCTGGAAAAACGTGATGCAATCGCTGAGATAGTCGCACTGCCAGCGCTGATAACCCCGTAGGCCATCGCGGCTGTGGTGCCGGTGATTACAGCTTGGTCCGTGGACCCCCGGGTCAACAGGTTTGGCTGATAGGAGCGGCCAACGGCGTATGCGGTACCGAAAAGTCCGGCGCGCGCTGCATGATCCACGGTTACCTCCTTGGGGCGAAAACCAAGATTAGCCGACCGAGGGGCGAGCGGGGGCTGAAGGTAGGAGATATGGGGTCGTAGCTTTGGTTTACGCCTCAGAGCGAATGGAGCACCGGGGTTTAAAACGTCCTATAATTACCAACTTGAAGCCAAATCCTCGACTGTATGACGGTTGGTGATGACCAAGTGAGCAGCCTCTTAGATCCGCATCCGCGTCCGATAAGTAAGCGCGGATGGGCCTACTTGGGATTGGCAGTTATTGGCCTACTGATTGCTGTGCTCGCGGTTAGCGCCCCGTATCGCTCAGAGGGCGCATCGGTTGTCACCGGTGGGGCACCAACCGGCCCCGATGTGGGAATCACCGCGAATATCTCGCCATTGTCGGTAGATGCCCAACTTGATGTAATTACGACCCGATTGAGTTTTTCTTCGCTTGATCCTGATTTAGTTGATCAAACCTCCTATCGATTGATTAAAGACGTTCGCATCTCAGTTATCACCTGGGACGGAGCCCAGGAGTTCACCTATTTGCGCGGTAGTTTGCTCGGGGGTGCAAGTGTTGATGTCGCGCTTGATGGCTGGAACATCGCAAACTATCCATTTGACGAATACAACACTGAATTGTGGATCTCCGCGGTGGTGCTGAAGCCGGGCCCAGGTGGCGAAGCCAGTGTGGCGAAAGATTTGCTGGTGCGATCTGCGGCATCGGGTCGGGTTAGTGGCTGGAACACCACCGTAGTTCTACCTACCGAGGTAAGCGCCAATCAGCAAGTGTTCGTTCAGGTAAGTCGCGAGTTCAGTACCAAGCTCTTCGCGCTTTCAATACTCGCACTAATCGTGATCTTGGCCGCAATGGTTCTTTGGATTGCGCTACTGGTGGCAACTAACAGGCGCCCGATGGATGCGATCCTCTTGACTTGGGCGACCGGGGTCTTGTTCGCGATGCCGATCCTGCGAAATGCCCTGCCCAATGCGCCACCCATTGGAGTGGCCATCGACATCTACGTTTTCTTCTGGGCCCTTCTTGGTGCGCTGGTCGCGGCAGTGTTACTGGCGGTGCTTTGGGCTCGACACCGCAAGGCGATATTGAATGCAAATAACTAATTACGTTCGTACCACAGGTCGATGATGTCGCGGCGCTCGTGGATCGCGGTAGCTTCATAGCGGGTAACCGGGCGATCCTGGGGCCGCGGGATTACTCCGCCAAGCCAGTGCGTTGATGAAGCCAATATCTCTTGTATCTGTTCGGCATAGGGCTGCCAGTCGGTTGCCAGATGCCAAAAGCCACCGGCTTTGGTGCGCGACGCAAGTAGCTCGGCATTCAACGGCGTGACAAGTCGTCTTTTGTGATGTCGGGCTTTTGGCCAGGGGTCAGGAAAGAACGTTCTAATACCTGCGAGTGCCGATTCAGGCAGCATCTGTTCGGCCACGACCAGAGCGTCACCAGCAATTGCGCGGATATTTGTCAGATGTCTTTCGCGGGCGCGATAGAGCAGGTCGCCGAGCCCGGGAGTGTGCACATCAACGGCCAAAATTCCGAGTTCGAGATCGTTAGCGGCCATCGCGACGGTTGCTGATCCGGTACCGAAGCCAATTTCGAGAACCACTGGTAGGCCGGCAAAAATTTTGCCAAGGTCGAGGATGTTATCTCCGACCGGCAGCAGTAGACCATCTGCCTCAGCAATCGCAGTTGCTTGGCGCTTGGAGACGCGGCCTCGGCGCGGGATGTAGGTGCGGATGGTCACGAATTGACGCTAGCCCAAGTCACCGGTGTTAACGCGCAAAGCCAGCGCACTATTGACGCGGTAGCGCCGATCAGCTTCTACGCGCCAAGTGGATTGGCGGCCGCGGGAGCGGAACTGCCAAGTTTCGAGGCCGCCTTTGGTTTCAACATGTGCGCTTTGGTCCGCATCCATTCCCTCATCGACTAATGCCTCATCGACTAATGCCTCACCAACTAATGCGGTGTCTTCATCGATGCCGACTATGTAGCTGCCCGGTGCAACAAGTGGCCGCATCGCAAAATCTGGCACCCACTTGGCATAGCGGTCAAAATGCGGCAACACGCGAATATCTGGAACAACACCTAGCCCTTCAACCCCACCGGCGCGCGGATGCCGAAAATCGGGCACGTATCCACCAAGGGCCATCGCCCCTGCGCTACAGCCGGCGAGTGCTGAACCTAGGCGCCACTCGTGCTCAATGGCTTTCCACACCAAAGTGCCGATCAAGGTTCGGGCCAAAAAACTCGGGTTGCCACCGGAAAGGTAAATGAGGCCGGCGCCACTTATCGCTGCTGCCCATTTTGGGTCGTTGGCGTCATCGCGGGTGCGCACATCAATTATGACTTGTTCGGCGCCGAGCCTTCGAGCGGCTTCTGCCCCTAGGCGATGCCAGTTATCAAGGGATCGCTGACCCTCGGGGGCGGCCGCGGTGGCAAGTTGAACGTAGCGTGCAGGCCGGCCTTGGAGTAACCACTCCTCAATCTCATGCATAACCGGTAAATACTCACCACTGCCGACGAGCGCGAGTCGGCCAGCGCTTGTCATGGGATCAGCCTATGGCCGTGTACATCAGGTCAGATTTGGTGGGAGGATGTGCGAGTGAGCGCTGAACTGCAGGAGATTGATCTTGCGGTAATCGGCATGACCTGCACTTCGTGCGCACAACGGGTTCAGACCAAACTTAATCAACTCCCGGGGGTAGCGGCGAGCGTTAACTACGCAACCGAGTCGGCACATATTGATTTCACATCGCAATACCAAACAGCCGACTTTATTAAAGTAATTCAAGAATCTGGATACGACGCAATCGCTCCAGAGTTTCAAAGCGATGTCGACGAGGCAATGAAAAATGACGGACTTCAGATCCGCCGGCATTTTTGGTTTTCATTAGCCCTTGCAATTCCGGTGGTGCTGCTTTCGATGATCCCGTTTTTGCAATTTAGCGGTTGGCAGTGGCTGGTATTCATCCTGACGACTCCCGTGGTCTGCTGGGGGGCATGGCCATTTCACCGAGTGGCGTGGTTGAACCTGCGCCATCGCACCGCGAACATGGATACTTTGATCAGTCTGGGCACCCTAGCGGCATATTTCTGGAGCGTGTGGGCGCTGCTATTTGGTGGATCTGGTGCACTCACCTTTCGTGCAGACCATTCACTTTTCATGGGAGCGATGGCCGATCTCGGTCAGTCACCGGCTTTATATTTTGAGGTAGCAGCCGCATTGCCGGTGTTCGTGCTCGCAGGTCGTTGGTTTGAGTCGCGGGCGAAGCGTAATTCAAGTTCGGCAATGCGCGCACTGTTGTCTTTGCGCATTGATCAGGCGACGGTGATACGGGATGGTATTGAAGTTGAAGTGCCGCTCGCCGAGTTGAAGGTCTCCGACACCTTCATCACCAGACCCGGTGAGCGAATTGCAACCGACGGCGAGGTCATCGATGGTGAGAGCGCAATTGACGAGGCGCTGTTAACCGGTGAGTCCGTTCCGGTTTCGGTTGGCCCTGGCTCAATGGTCGTCGGCGCCACGGTGAACCTTGATGGCCGCTTACTTATCCGGGCAACCGGTGTCGGTGAGCAAACCAAATTGGCGCAAATTGCCCGGTTGGTCACTGCGGCCCAAACGGGTAAGGCGCCGATTCAACGGCTAGCTGATCGCATAGCGGCAGTGTTTGTCCCGATAGTGCTGGGGCTGGCCCTTGCCACCCTTGTTATCTGGCTTATTGTCACCGGTGACCTGCAGGCGGCGTTTGCCTCGGCGGTTGCGGTCGTGATCATCGCCTGCCCGTGTGCACTTGGCCTGGCTACCCCGATCGCCCTGCTGGTCGGCACCGGGCGAGGCGCGCAATTGGGCATTGTGCTGCGCGGGCCTGAAACCCTAGAACAAAGCCGGCGCATTGATTCGATGATGCTTGATAAAACCGGAACAATCACCACGGGCCTGATGGCGGTCCAAAAAGTGACAGCGGCTCCGGGGCGCGATATTGCTGAGGTACTAACTTTGACCGCAAGTGTTGAGGCATACAGCGAGCACCCATTAGCGCGCGCGATTGTTGCTGCCGCGGTTGCGGACAGTAAGCCAATCGCAATTACCGAATTCGTCAATTCACCAGGCCGCGGTGCGGCGGCCAGGGCTGACGGCACGCTGCTACGAGTTGGCCGACCTAGTTGGGTACTTGAACAGGTACCCAGCACTGCGCCGACCTGGTTCACCGGCGCCATTACTGAAGCGGGCTTGTCAGGCTCGGCGGTAGTCGCGATTTCGGGTGACGAAGAACTCCTCGGCTTAATAGCGCTTGCCGACACGGTGCGCCCAACAAGTAGGAGAGCGATCGGCGAACTTACTCGAATGGGAATCTCGACAACAATGCTTAGCGGTGACTCACTGGCCGTTGCGACAAAGGTTGCGGCCGAGGTGGGCATCGAAGATGTCGTAGCCGAGGTGCACCCCGAAGATAAAATCGCATTGGTGGTTGCGGCTCAGCAATCCGGCAAAGTCGTAGCAATGGTTGGCGATGGAGTTAATGATGCGGCGGCATTGGTGCAAGCCGATCTTGGCATTGCAATGAGTTCAGGA
>JBIIOU010000080.1:0-8868 GCA_044336815.1 Candidatus Nanopelagicales bacterium
TTTTGAGGGTAATGAAGAGCAGGGGAGTGCACCCGGTTTGGTTGACATCATGATGTCAACCAAACTCGGTCCAATTCCGTTTCGTTCTCCAGTATTCTGCGCTACTATTCACGGGTGAAAAAGTCAACCAATCTCAATGGCGCTTCCGTGGTCACACACTACCAACTTAAGAGCGCGACCGATGAGACTTTTGCAAGCACCCAGAGTCAGATTTCAAATGCCTTAGCAAAAGATTTCAATTATGACGGCGCCGAGACCTACACGGATCCATCGGGGACTCAGCAAACCCTGGTTCGACACTTTCGCACCGCCGCGGCTGCCAAGGCCTGGCTCACTAGTGACTCCCGACAAGGTTTTGAAGATGGACTCACATTGCTGTGCGCCTCGCCACCGATCAGCAATATCTTGCTCCCCGAGTCAGGGCAAGTCGCCGTCGGCGCTACCTCCGTGATCACCACCCGAGTAAAGGCCGGCTCGGACCTTTGGTTCGCGCAATGGCAGGGGCGCATCGGAGCCGCACAACAACAATTCCCCGGGTATGTGGGGCAACGGGTGCAGGCGCCGATTCCCGGTGTCAATCCCAACTGGGTTGCAATTGTGGCCTTCGATACCGCAGAAAATCTTCGCTCATGGGATGACAGTGCCGAGCGCAAGGCGCTTGTCGCAGAGTCGTCTCCCTATATTGAACGATATGACAGCCGACCGGCCAACTCTGCCTTTGAGAGTTGGTTTGCCAGTTCGGAAAATGGTGCTAAACCACCGCCAGCGTGGAAACTCACTTCAATCGTGCTGCTCGTGCTCTACCCCGTAGTTATGCTGGAGATATTGACTATAAACAAGTTCATGGCTGAGATGCACCTCGCAGCGGCAATCTCAACCTTCATCGGAAATGCGATCAGTGTGGCCCTTACCGGCTTCCTGCTAATCCCTTGGGCCTCCAGGGCACTGCGTTGGTGGTTGGTTCCGCCCGAAGCTTCGGCCAGAAAACGTACCGCACTTGGGGCCGGCCTGATAATCGCCCTCTACGCGCTTTGTGTTCTCATCTTCGCGCTGCTAATTAACTGGGATCCAGCACTTTTGTAGTAAGTCTGCTAGTTACTAAAAACGTACCGCTAGTTCCTCAATTAGGGAGTGCTCATGTCGACGGTCCATCGAGGTTATATATTTCACATTGCCGGGGCGCCCTTGGTAACCGAAGCCGCCATGAATCTGGCTCATTTCCCAGACGGGGCCCTAGTCGTGGACGACAACGGCATCATAAGTTGGTGCGGTGCTTGGGCTGAACTGCCCACCGAGTACGCCGATGCCGTCAAGGTTGATCACCACGGGGCGTTCTTGCTGCCTGGTTTCATCGACACGCACATGCATTTCCCACAGGTGTGGTGCGGTGATTCATACGGCGGCGGCCAGTTGCTCGAGTGGCTCAATAATTGCATCTTCCCCTCGGAATCAAAACTCCAAGATCTCGGATACGCAAAAGCCGCAGCAGTTGAATGGGTCGATCGAATGATCACCGCCGGTACAACCAACGGGCTGATTTTCGGCTCTGCCTTCCCACATGCCCAAGACTTCCTATTCGAGGAGGCGCGTGATCGCGGCATTCGTATTGTCGCCGGGCGCGGAATACAGACGACAGGGCCCGAGTCAGGGCGCCTGCTCATGACTAGTGAAGAAGATGCCATCCGGCTCACTCGTGAGGAGATCGAGAAGTGGCATCCTCTCGATGCCGAAGAGAGGCGGCATGCCCTCCAATTCGTCTCCGTGGTACCACGCTTTAGTTTGTCAGTCACGCCGACCACGCTCGCCGCGCTCGGTGACCTGTATGACGAATATCGAGATAAGGGCGTCTACTTCACCTCCCATCTAAATGAGAATGCGCGCCCTGGATCCGGTGAGATTGATAGCACCAAAGCCGTTTATCAGGTTGACAGCTACCTGGACACCTATGACGGCAAGTTCCTGCCAGGCTCCAAAGTTGGCGGCAAAACCCTGCTCGGTAGGCGCACCGTCATGGCACATGCGGTGCATTGCACCGACGCCGAACTAGCCCGTATGGCACAGACCGGCACCTCTATTGCCCATTGCCCGGTTTCGCAACTCTTCTTGGGCTCTGGAACCCTGCCTTGGAAACGCACCGTCGCCTCAGGAGTCAATATTGCTATCGGCAGCGACTGGGGCGCCGGGGACGAGTGGTTTATTCCGCAGGTACTCAACTCCTGCTTCAAGGTTCATATCTCTGAACGGCAACCGGTGGGTATCGATCCTTATCCCAGCGATGATCAATCCTTGTCCTTACATCCGGCCGAACTGCTTTTCACCGGAACCCTTGCCGGGGCTCGTGCTCTCGATCTCGAGGATCGAACCGGAAACTTCGATGTCGGTAAAGAGGCCGACTTCGTTGTCCTGGATCCAAGGGAATGGGACATGTACGACCAAACACTTAGCAACATGCATCTAGCGGATGACCCCACAACCCAGCGTGATGCCTATCTCTTCGCGGTCATCATGCTCGCGCGAGAGAAGGCCCTCAGCGAGACTTATGTTCGGGGTCGCAAGCTCGAAACATCAACGAAACACAAGTAGCTTTAATAATTGGCCAGATGGCAGATCCTCACACCCGCGCTCACCAAGACTAAGTGAATCAGCCGTCTCCGACTTTTCGAACATGCGCTGCGAGACCTTCAGCAGCGACCCCATAAATCCAGGCAGCTAGTCTTTTGGGCAGTTGTCGGGATGCAGGACGATAACAACGTTTTATTGCCGTGCGATCGAGTGCCCAAACTTAGCGCCACGCCAAGACAGCTAAACAATGCCAGCGCTCTCGGCTTCGACGAATCCAAGTATTGCAGCAACATTGGTCTGTAAATAGGTGCAGTTGATCGCCGGATAGGTGTACTTCTTGGCCTTGGTTCGGTCGGGCATATGGGCGTACACCTCCGGGGATGTGATTGACATCGTCACTCCTGCTGTCAGGTCACGAGCACTGAGTGAGCCGCATCCCGGCGTTTCTGTACCTAACCGACTTCCGCGAGAACACCCTTAAGGACCTTGTTACGAAACTCGAACCCAACTTGTTCAAGACGGTAAATGAACCGTTAGGATTTTCGTGCCGGCTTCATGTGTGTGACATCGCAGGTTGGGGTGTCAGGGTTGCAGCGTAGTAGTTGACTTCGAATTCGGCTGGTGGGATGTCCCCGATTGAGGTGTGGAGCCTGCGGTTGTTGTACCAGTCGACCCAGCCTGCGGTGGTGTATTCCACGTCCGCGATAGTCTTGAACGGGCCGTGATGGAAAGGGTTGTTCTTGGCCATTGCCTCGGTCTTAAACAAGCCGATTGTCGATTCGGCCAGTGCATTGTCATACGCGTCCCCCACGCTACCCACAGAGGCAAGGATCCCTTCCAGCATGAGTTCTTCGCTGAATCGGAAGGCTAAATATTGAGATCCTGCATCCGAGTGATGAAGGAGTTCACCATCGTTAATGACGTATCCGTGTCGCCTACGTTGCCACAAAGCCATGCGCAACGGCACGGTCACCAAGTCAACGGGACGGGTAGTCATCACGTGCCAGCCGACGATATAGCGGGAGAACACGTCAATAATGAACGCGACGTATACGAACCCAGACCAGGTGCGGCAGTACGTGAAGTCCGCCACCCAGACCCGGTTCGGTGCTGGGGCAGTGAAGTTCCGGTTCACCAGGTCACCGGCCCGAACACCGTCCTTGGCAGGGATGGTAGTTCGGTGGCTTCGGCCTCTCACCGCACCGGATAAGCCTTCATCACCCATCAGTCGGTGCACTGTTCCCGAGCTAACTTCTATGCCTGTCCGGTTGAGGTGCACGGTCATTTTCCTCCGGCCATAAAGGCCTTCGGGCGTACCAACCGTGTCCAACATGGCATTGGTCACGTGAGCATCAGAGATGGTCCGAGCACACGGCCGCTTTCTCTTCCACGCCCGGTAGGTTCGTGGGGCGACCTGGCAGCCCTGCTCGCCCGCGACCGCGCAGACCGACTCGACCCCAAAGCCTTGGGCTCTCATTCCATCAATGAATTGACAGATTAACGGTGGCGAGGGTCGAGTTCCCTCGCGAAGAAAATCGATGCCTGACGAAGGATTTCATTGGCTTCTTCCAGATCACGGACCTTATTTTTCAGGGCCTTAATCTCCACCATTTCATCACTCGTAGCTCCCGAGCGCTGCCCAGAATCAATCTGAGCCTGCAACGTCCACCGTCGCAGCGACTCAGAACCGACCCCAAGTTTCGGGGCTATAGATTCGCACGCCGCATACAACGACGGGTACTCATCAAGCCGATCTAGAACCATGCGCACCGCACGATCCCGCTGGTCTATCGGATATCTCTTTGGCATAGGAACCATCTTCCTTCACAAATAAGGAAGCGGCAAGAAAGCCCTAACGGTTCACTCGGTAGGAATCGTACAGCCGCTCAAAGATGAGCGGGGGGACGAGGGGCAGGTCGCGGATCCGCACACCTGTTGCGTCCGCAAGCGCGTTGGCGATCGCTGGCGCAACCGGATCGATAGGGGATTCTGCGCAGCCCTTGGCCCCGAATGGGCCGATGGCATCGGTGTCTTTTGCGAAGCAGACTTGGATAGGCGGGACGTCCGCGTAATTGGGCATCCGGTACATCCGAAGGCCCGGATTGAGAATGTTGCCCTTGTCATCCATCTGGAACCACTCGGTCAAGGCAAAACCGATTCCCATTGTCACTCCGCCCTCAACCTGTCCGCGCAGCTGTTGCGGATTGATGACGGTGCCGGCATCCAGCCCGTGCGCAATCTGAAGAAGCCGGATCTCGCCCGTAACACTGTTAGCGGCAAGCCTCACCCCGGTGACATTGAAGCCCACGCTGACCGGCGAACCGTATGCTTTGCGGGCCTGACTCAACGCAATGCCATCGGCATCGGCACTCCGGTAAAGTTCATCTAGGGGAATCCGCCGGTCACCGATCATTACTGAGTCGGCGAGCAATTGCACTTCACCTCCATGAGCACCAAGGTCGGCCAGGCGTCTGGCGTAATCCAAGATGCGCGAGCGGAGCCCTTCGGCCGCAGAGGCAACCGCCCGTCCAGCCACGAAAAGACCTGTCTGGGCGAAGGCGCCGGTATCCCAACCGGATTCGGCCGTGTCACCTTGTCGGATCGCCACCCGATCCATTGACGTGCCCAAAGCCGCGGCCGCGAACTGAACGTGACTGGTGGTCGTGCCATTGCCAAATTCACAAGTGCCGACTCGAATTAGGTACGACCCATCCGGCAACAGCTCCAAGGATGCCTCGGAGCGGTGCTCGGTGGGCGGGGACGTCTCGTACATAGACATTGCGTACCCGACACCTGTTGACCACTCTTCGCCCGCGGGTGCAGGCAAGGATGGACCCGCCTCGATTTTTTCCTGCACCATGTCGAAACATTGATCAAGTCCGTAACTACCAAGGCATTCATCAATCGGTGCACCGCTGACAGCGAGGTTGTCTCCCGGTTGGACGGCGTTTCGGCGACGGAACTCCATTGGTGACATCTCGAGCAGAGCCGCAAGCTCGTCGATAGCCGATTCGACCGCGAAAGTCGGTTGCGCCATGCCGTAGCCCCTAATGGCACCGGCGGGGACGGTGTTGGTGTAGACCGCCCGCCCGCTGTAGCTCTTGTTACGGCACCGGTACCAAGCGATGGAGGCAGATCCAGCGCCGAGTGTCTCACCGCCGTGGTTGCCATACGCGCCGGTATTAGAGGTGATGTCGACAGATATTGCGGTGAGGTCCCCCTCACGGGTGGCCCCGAGTGCAACCGTAATGATCTCCGGATGACGGGTCGTGCCCCCGATGAACTCCTCCTCACGGGTCCATTCCCATTGGACGGGGATCCGCAAATCCAGTGCGGCCAGCACACAAAGATCCTCGGTGAGCATCTCCTGCTTGCCGCCGAAGCCGCCACCGACCCGACCGGTGAAGACGTGCATTTTGTCGCGGCGGATACCGAACACGTAGCTGAGCTTCTCCTTGCAGATGAAGGGCGCCTGGGTGGCGGTGCGTACGTGGGTGACGCCATTATCATCGACCCAAGCGACACTGCCGTGTGTCTCTAACTGCGCCTGTGACTGGCGTGGGGTTCGGTAAGTGGCTTTGTGCACCACCTCGGCTTCCTCTAGGGCCGCAGCTACATCGCCTCTCCCCATGGACATACTAATGAGGATGTTCTTCTCAGGATCCGAGATCCACGCATCCTCGCCGCGGGCATGGACGGCTGGCGCACCCGCACTCATCGCCTCCTCGATGTCGAGTACGGCTGCTAACACCTCCCATTCGATCACGATGCGACGGCAGCCTTCTTCGGCGGCAGCGGCCGTGGTGGCAACAACTGCCACCATGCGTTGGCCCTTAAAGCGCGCCACCTGATCGAGCAAGAGGGTGTCATTGGGTTCGACGAGGTGATTCTCATGTAGGGCCGTTGTAAACGCGCGGCGGGGCACGTCTTGCCAGGTGTAGACCGCGAGCACACCGGGCACTGCCCGGGCTTCTTTCGTCTCGATATTGATGGCCCGAGCATGTGAGTGGGGTGAGCGAACTACCTTGATATGCGCTGCTTCGGCCGGCACGTCGTCCATGGTGAACTGCACGGCCCCGGTCACTACACCGTGGCCTTCGATGGCGCCCACGCTCGCCCCTATCTCTTTGCCGGGCAATACGTCTGTCTGGACGTGGGCGACGCCCTCGATGGCATCGTGGATCGCTCTGAATCCGGTGCAGCGGCAAAGACTTCCCCGAAGGGCGGCAGGAAGATCAGCGCGCTGTTCATCTGTGAGCGACGCGCAAGTCATGATCATGCCGGCGGTGCAGAACCCACACTGGAAGCCGGGCGCTTTTAGAAAACGCTCTTGCATGGAATGCAGTGAGGTGCCATCGGCGAGGCCTTCGATAGTAGTGACCTCTCGACCGCGCATCTGTTCGGCGGAGGTGATGCAACTATGTACGGGATCTCCGTCGATCCACACGGTGCACGCACCGCAGTCACCGCTGTCGCACCCCTTCTTTACTCCCAGGTGCCCTAGATCACGCAAGAAAGTTCGCAGGCACTGGCCGGGAGCCGGCGAGCTACTAAAGTGATGGCCATTGACGTTGAAAGTCATGGGAGCTCCTTGCTGAGATCGGACCGGATCATCTCGGCCAAGTAGTACGTCATGTGACGGCGATGGGCCGGGGTTCCGTTCGGGTCATCGAAGTAGTCCCCGTCGCGCACGGTTTCATCAATTGCTTGGCGTAATTCGTCTGGGCCTGGCATAGCTGAGAATTTCACGATAATGGGCCTGGAAGTGGCTGCGGTAATAGTGAGCTCGAAGTCTTTGCTGCGCGCTTCGGAGGTACCCACCAGGAATTCACTTGAGCGCCCGTGCTTGGTGAGGGTGAAGCGCTGGTAGGAGTAGCGGCGCATTAGGGATTCGCTCGGAATGGAAATTGATCTAAGCAATTCGCCTGGCTGCAGTGAGTTGACGTGATCGCCGAGGATGAAGTCGGGGATGGTCGTCGTGCGACGTTTCCCACCCGGGCTCCAGATGAGCAACGTGGCGCCAAGAGCTGCCGCCATAGTTGTCATCGGTGATGCGGGCAGCGAGGTGCAGATATTACCGCCGACCGTCGCGGTATTCCATATTTTGAAGCCGGCCAGAAATGATTCAACGGCCTCTTTCAGGAAAGGCCCAGCGGGCCACTGCGGTGGGGGGACGAAGGCATGCAGTTCTGTGACGCGACAGGTAGCTGCAATTTCCAGGCCTTCGGGCGAGACCGTAAGGCTTGGCCATCCCAAGGAGGTCAGGTCCACTAGGCGGCGGATTTCAGGCAGTGGTGTGGAAAAGAGGAACGTACCCCCCGCGAGCCAGACATCGCCGGTGCGCCAACTCGAAGTTGGGTCCTTTTCAGAGGGCCGCAAGAACTCCCGCACCGTACCTTGATCCATCTTGGCCTCCGAGAATGGTCACGTCCCTTTGCGTGGTTACTTTTCGCTGGCCACACTCAAGTCAATAGCATAATCATGCCGTCATGAGTTCGGGTGGCGTCAAGTGCACTTCGTTTTCGTCGCTGCTGGCGGTGATTTGACCCGTTATCCACTTGGCCAAAAAATGCGAAGTAGCGATGTCGCGACACATGTAGGTTCCGCGGCCTGAATTTGACTTGATATATCGCAGCGATATATCGTGTGTACGTGACCGCCCGCACCGACCTGCTTGATTTCGCCTCCTTAGGCGTGCTATCTGAGGGGCCCCTACATGGTTACGCGCTGCGTAAGGCGCTAGCTGAGATCCTTGGTCCTTTCCGGGCGCTTTCCTATGGCTCCCTCTACCCGTGCCTACGGCGACTACAAGAGCGTGGCTGGATAGAGCAACTCGGTGCCGTGGATGGCCCCACCACCAAACGTGCCCGGGTGGTTTATGCACTGACCGGTGATGGCAAGGACGTCTTCGTCGAGTGGGCAAACCAGCCAGGCTCTGACGCTTGGGATGACGAAAGTTTCGCGACACGGCTGGCGTTCTTCTCGCGCACTGAAGCCAGCGTGCGACTGCGCATACTTGAAGGTCGCCGATCGCGAATGGAAGAGCGCCTTGCCCTCATGCGCGAATCCATGAAACGTGGCCGCGATCGAATGGACACCTTTCTACTGCAAATGCAAGAGCACGGAGTAGAAGGCGCAGAACGCGAAGTCAGTTGGCTTAATAGTTTGATTCTTGCTGAAAGAAACGTGCCGAAATCAGAACTAGCAAATCCCCCACAGGTAAAGAGGAGTAGTAAATGAGTTCAATCCGTGTCGCAGTTGTCGGTGTCGGTAACTGCGCCTCATCGCTCGTACAAGGTGTGGTGT
>JBIIOU010000081.1:0-8810 GCA_044336815.1 Candidatus Nanopelagicales bacterium
CCGAGCCCGGGGATCCTCTGCCCGGTAAACCCGGTGACCGAAGCCCATTAAGCGTTGATTGCTGTCGAGGATTGAACGAACATAGGCGCCTGCGTCGCCGGTGCGTTCAACTTCTTCGATCATGCCAATCACGCGGGAGGGTGCCCCGCCATGTAAGGGGCCGCTAATTGCACCGATGGCACCGGAGATTGCAGCGGCAACGTCAGCGCCGGTTGATGCGATAATCCGGCTAGTGAATGTCGACGTGTTCATGCCGTGCTCGGCGGCTGAAACAAAGTAGGCATCAATTGCCTGAATATGCTTCGGGTCTGGCTCACCGCGCCAGCGCAACATGAATCGTTCAGTGATTGTCGAAGCCTCGTCAATGCGCGACTGCGGCACCATGGGTAGGCCGAGCCCGCGTGCGGCCTGCGCGACGTACGACAGGGCCATAACTGAAACATGGGCTAGGTTCTCGCGGGCGGTGTCGTCATCGATATCGAGAAGTTGATGTAGGCCCCAGGCCGGGGCCAACATTGCGATCGCCGACTGCACATCGACCCGCACGTCCCCGGAGTGAATCGGGATCGGGAAGGGCTCAGCCGGTGGCAGGCCTGGATTGAATTCGTTGTCGACAAGCAGGCCCCAAACATTGCCGAATGACACCCGGCCAACTAAATCCTCGATGTCGACCCCGCGGTAACGCAGTGCGCTACCGTCGCGAGGGGGCTCGGCAATTTGGGTTTCGAAGGCAATGACACCCTCGAGCCCGGGCACGAAGTCAGTCACGAGTCCTCCTTATTGCGAGTGGGGTTAAGCCCTATCCAACACCGAATACCGATGTGATGTTGCTGCCGGGTGGTGCTAGCGACACAGGCGTGGTGAGATCAGCGTATGGATCCGCAGTTAGCCGACCTAAGAGTGTCGTACGACACAGGTGCCTTGGTGGCCGGCGATTTGGGCAACGACCCGCTTGCCTCGTTTATCGGGTGGTTCAGCCAGGCCAGTGCCGAGGGCCTACCCGAGCCAAATGCGATGGTGCTGGCAACAGCCACCGCTGCGGGTGCGCCGAGCTCCCGAACGGTGCTACTCAAATCCGCCGATCCGAGGGGCTTCACTTTCTACACCAATCTGACCTCGCGTAAGAGCCGCGAAATAGGCGCTAACCCGCAGGTCTCGGCAGTGTTTCCGTGGCTTTCAATGCACCGACAGGTGGTAGTAGTCGGACGCGCAGAGTTGGTCGGCCGCGATGAGGTAGCTGAGTACTTTTTGTCCCGCCCACGCGATTCGCAGATCGGGGCCTGGGTCAGTAAGCAATCATCGGTCATTGATGATCGGAAAATTTTAGCGGATCGATTCCAGCAACTGGTCGAGAAGTACACCGATCTTGAAGTGCCGGTCCCCGATTTTTGGGGCGGTTGGTTGATTCGGCCGGAAACCATTGAATTTTGGCAGGGCCGCACTTCGCGATTACATGATCGCTTGCGGTTTCGGGCACTGACACCGGGGGCAGCCCTTGATGATCCAACCGCTTGGGTCTTGGAGCGGCTTTCGCCGTAGTCGCGTTGGTTCACGCTGCACCCTTTTGACTAGCTGGGCGTAGGTTGTCGCCGTGGCTCGCATCTTTGCTGACCTAACTCCGCTGCGTGTCAGCGCACCGTACCGTCGGCTATGGGCGGGGCTGGGTATCAGCAATGTCGGCCAGCAGATGACCTCGGTTGCTGTGGGCCTGCAGGTTTATGACCTAACCAAATCCAGTTTCATGGTTGGCCTTGTCGGGCTGTTCCAGTTGATTCCCCTGATTGGATTTGGTTTATACGGTGGCACTTTGTCCGACGCTTTTGACCGGCGTCTCGTGGGGTTGATCAGTGCACTGGGCCTGTGGGGCTGCTCATTGTTGTTTATGGTGCAGTCGGCGCTTTCGATTAATTCGGTCGGGGTGCTCTTCTTGGTGGTTGCTGTTCAGTCGGCATTCTTCGCGGTTGGTAATCCGGCGCGGCAGGCGATAATCCCGAGGCTGGTGCCGAAGGAGATGTTGCCCGCGGCTAATGCGCTGAGCATGATCACCTGGAATATTGGATTCACGTTGGGCCCACTTATCGGCGGGCTTGTCATCGCCGCCTTTGGCACCGTCAGCGCGGCTTATGTTATTGACGTGGTCGCATTTGCCATCGTGGTGTGGGCGATGTGGAGATTACCGAGTTTGCCGCCGATACTTATTGCAGGTGATGTGCGTCCGCGCGCTGGCTGGGGTGCGGTCAAGGAAGGATTCGCATTTCTCAAGGGCAAGCGCAATCTGCAGATGTCTTTTTACGAAGACATTATTGCAATGGTTTTTGGCATGCCGCGTGCTTTGTTCCCGGCAATTGCCGCACAATGGTATGGCGGCTCAATGCGCGAAGTGGCTATCGTTTTAGGTTTCTTGGCTGCCGCACCAGCAGTTGGCGCCCTGTTATCCAGTATTTTCAGTGGCCCACTGGGTGCAGTTCGCGCCCAAGGGCGCTGGGTCATCATCTCAATTGTTGTATGGGGCAGCACGATCGCCGCCTTCGGGATGGTGCGCTGGCTACCGTTGGCATTGCTATTTCTAATGATTGCAGGCGCTGCCGACAATGTGTCGGCGATTTTTCGCACCACGATCATGCAGGCCGCGACCCCAGACGAATATCGCGGTCGCTTACAAGGGATATTTACCGTGGTGGTGGCCGGTGGTCCAAGACTTGGAGATGTAGAGGCAGGTGCGGTCGCTGCGGTTGCGGGCGAGGCGTTCTCGGTTATTTCCGGTGGGGTTATCTGTGTTGTACTAGCCCTTGGATTGGGCCGCGCCATCCCATCATTTTGGAAGTACGACGCGCGCCACCCAATCCCGTGAACTAAGAACGCGCTCGGTCTCGAAGCACCGCGTTGATCAATTGCGGGACGCTTATGCCGCGCTTTTCTGCCTCGATACGCAGTGACTTTCGCAGAGATTTTGGAATATCGATCTTGACCGTGACAAGTTTTTCTTCCTTGGGTGCGCGCATGACATCGGAGGTGGCGCTACCCGCCTTACTGGTTAAGTCATCGATGGGTTCAAGTTTTGGGGTGGTGGGATGCAGATCAGCATCGGCCGATTTAGCCAGCGCGGGTCGTTGGTTCGGGATTTTCGTCTCGCTCATGGCTATCCATTCCTCGCATTGAGATTCACGGCCGGCAGAATTTCGTCATAGATGTCCTCGAAAAGTTCTGAGATCTCGCGAGCGCCGGGTGAATGCCAAGCGTGAATGGGGATACCGGCTCCCTGTGCCTGCGGCACCGAGGTGCGCTCAGGCAAGACAGTCTGGCTGACTAATGAGCCGTATGCCGCGCGCAGCTCGTTAATGCGTACCTGCTGCTCTGCTAAATGCGGGCGCGCGCGATTGATGACAATGGTGGCGGTGCGTAGGCCGGGATTAGTAGTACCGCGAATAATCTCGACGGCCTCGAGTGCTTGGGCAGCTCCATGCAATGCAAAGTACCCGGGTTCGGTTACCACGACGGCAAGGTCAGCGGCGCTCAGGGCGTTGCGGGTTAGCTCACCGAGTGATGGCGGGCAGTCGATTAGCACTAGGTCATATGAGCGCGGCAAACTTGCCAATGAAGCGCGTAAGCGGAGCGCTGAGTGTCTACCTTCATTAATGTTTCGATGCTCAAGGGCGCGTTCGGCGGCGAGCACTTTAATGTGCGGTGCCCAGCCGGTGCCCATTACTGCATCGACGGCAACTCCGGGGCGAGCGTCGGCCAAAACATCGTTGGTCGTGAAGACGGGGGCCAGGACATCAAGGCCCATCGTGGCATTGGCCTGCGGGTCTAGGTCAACAATTAGTGCGCGGTGACCGCGCTCCCACGCAACACTCGCTAGGCCCAAAGTGATTGTGCTTTTACCCACTCCGCCTTTCATGGACAGGACGGCGACGGTAGGCATGGGGTAATGCTAGGCGGTCGGCTTTTTGATCACCGTGTAGTTAGCCAAGGCGACTTCACGCTCGCTCTTATGGTCAACGATTCGCTGCGGGTAGCCGCGGAGGTAGCCATCGGGGTGCAGCCACGGCTCATGGGCGCTTTTGCCGGGTAGGTGGGCCAGTTCGGGTATATACCGGCGCACGTATTCGCCGTCCGGATCAAATTTTTGGCCCTGCAGCACTGGATTGAAGACCCGGTAGAACGGGGAGGCATCGGTACCGCACCCTGCGGTCCACTGCCAGCCGTGGGAGTTGCTCGCAAGGTCGCCATCGCGGAGCCAGTACATGAATTCGGCGGCACCGCGTTGCCAGGGGATATGTAAATCCTTTACGAGGAAACTTGCAACAACCATTCGTACCCGGTTGTGAACCCAACCCTCGGTGCGTAATTGCCTCATACCGGCATCGACGAATGGGTACCCGGTGTTTCCGGTTGCCCACGCCTCGAATAAGTCGTCAATATTAGTTGCCCACGGCATTTCCTTATCAAAACGCGGGTCAAGGGAGACGCGTGCGGAATCTGGTCGTTGTGCCAACACATCAGCGTAGAACTCCCGCCAGCACAGCTCCTTACGGAAGACTTCGTCATCATCGGATAACTCCGCTAGCAAACTTCGCGGGTGAATCTCACCCCATTTGAGGTGATGGCCAATGGCACTCGTGCCGGCCAGATCGGCTCGGTTTCGTAGCTCTTGATAAGTCGCTAAGCCATTGGTGCGAAATTGCTCCCAGCGTTCCCATGCCGCCTGCTCGCCAGCTTCGGGCAACTTCAGCGCTCCGAGGTCGGGGGCCACGGGTATGCCTTGAGACTTCATCCCCTGCCACCAAGTTACGTCGGCGGGTATATCCGCAGCCGGCTTCGGCCAACCGTGACGCATCCAAGCGCGAAAAAATGGGGTGTAAACGCGATAGGCGGTGCCGTCATCCTTCATGATGCGCCCTGGTGAAACTGCATATGGTGAACCTGTCCGAACAAGTGGCACAGTTCCAAGTGCAACCTCAACACCAGCATCGCGCTGAATTCCGTATGGGCCGAAGTCGGCCGCGATATGCACACTGCTTGATCCGGTCGCAGCCACTACTTCGGGGACACAATCGATCGGGTTACCGTGCCGGATAAGAAGATTGCCGTTCAAGGATTTATTTAAAGCCGCGAGCGCTGCCGTCAAATATGCCTGACGTACCGGCCCGGCAGCGTCCCAAATCGCCGGATCCAAGACGAATAGCGGGATTGTCGGGGACTCGGTAGCGCCGCCTTCAACTCGCGCTGCTGTCAGCGAAGCCAATAAAGCCGGGTTGTCGAGGATTCGCAAATCGCGGCGAAACCACATAATGCTGGGCACTGCGCCAGCCTAAAGGGTTGTGCCCAGCCCGGCATTAGGGCACAGTGTGCGGGTGCTTAGTGCTGCAGGATGGGGTGCGATCTCGGCCGCCACTTTGATGGTGGGCGCGATCTTGGCGTACGCCTTCAAACCGTCACCTAGATTGACAGCGATAGTGATGGCGATCGGTAGCGGACTGCTTATTGGCTCCGTGTCATATGACTTAGTCGCTGACGCGCAACTCTCGCTAAAGCTCCCCCTGCTTGCCGCTTCGCTCTTCGCCGGTGCTGCTGTATTCGTTCTCGGCACCAGGCTTTTGGAAAAGGGTGGTCGTAAGAAACGGAAAAGCTTGAAAGCGAAACCTGAGGAGGGTGAAACAAGCAATCCAATGGCGATTGTCTTAGGTAGCGTGCTCGACGGGGTCCCAGAGTCATTCGTGCTCGGCCTAAGTGTGCTCCATGGCGGAGTCAGCGCAACATTGCTGGCTGGTATCGCACTTTCGAATCTACCTGAAGGTATGGCTGCGTCAGCCGGCCTTCGAACGCGCAAGTGGTCGCTACCGAACGTTTTAATCATGTACGCAGCGGTTGTTGCAACGAGCGCCATCGCTGCGGGCCTCGGGTACGGCCTACTTGCAAATGACGATGGCACCATCGCGGGTGTGGTTCAGACATTCGCTGCTGGCGCCCTTCTTGCCATGATCGCCGACACCATGATCCCTGAGTCATACCAGGTCGAGCGTGAGTGGACAGGTGGCTTAGTGGTAGCCGGCTTTGCGCTCTCACTGTTGCTTGCCGCCGCACTCGGGTAGGTTGTTAACTGTGAGCGAGCTGATCGACACCACTGAGATGTACCTGCGCACCATCTTCGAGCTTGAAGAAGAAGGTGTGGTGCCAATGCGAGCACGGATTACCGAGCGGCTGGCACAAAGTGGCCCAACGGTCTCTGAGACAGTGGCCCGAATGGAACGCGATGGGCTAGTGGTGGTCTCGGCGGATCGTCACCTTGAGCTCACAGAAGCGGGGCGGGAGGCGGCAACTCGAGTAATGCGAAAGCACCGAATAGCCGAATGCATGCTCGTGGAAGTCATTGGAATGCCCTGGGAGGATGTGCACGCTGAAGCGTGCCGCTGGGAGCATGTGATGAGCGATGCCGTTGAGCGGCGGGTGCTCGAATTACTCGGAAACCCGACTGTTTCGCCATTTGGTAATCCAATCCCAGGGCTGCATGACTTGCGACCAGAGTTTGATATCGCTGACGTTGAAATGGGTGCTGTGCAGCCACTGTCACTCATTGCAAGCACTGAGTTAGTGGGAGTTACCGTACGCCGATTCGGCGAGACCATTCAGGTTGACACCGACACGATGACGCGGCTGCGCCGCGTTGGCGCGCTACCGGGTGCCTTTGTACAAGTGCGTAGGTCACCCGGCGGAATTTCGATCGGCAGTGCCGGCGAATACACCGAGTTGGCCGATGAGCTAGCCATGTATGTGCTCGTTGATGCGGTGGCATTTGGTGGCTGAGCAAATTGTGCCTTGGCAACTTTTGTCGGGCCGCATAGAAGTGGTTAACGGCGGAGGCACGGGCATGGCGCCCGCAGGGCGGGTGCTCACGATTGTGATGAACTGTCACTAAGAGTCGACGCCAGCCAATTCGAATATAGGCGTTCGGGTGTTTCTGCAGAAATACAAAAGATCGACTAATGTCCGCCTCATGCTTGAAGTCGATCTGAACAAAGATCCCCTGACAATAATTGCGAGAGACTTTAAAGGACTTTACTCAGGTCAGCTCGGGGTAAGTTCCATTCTTGGTGGGCAAACTGCTGCAGATCGTGCGTTAGGCACTTTGGACATAACCGGATACGCGAGTTCGCGTTCACAGGTCTTCCCGTTAAATAGGCGCGGCGCTTCGGTGCTGTCGCCCTACATCAGGCACAACCTTCTTACCCTTGGCGAGGTCCATGAAGCCGTGCATGATGCTCCATTTAAAGACCGTGAGAAGTTTCGCGATGAGCTCTATTGGCAGGAGTATGCGCGGCATCTCTATGCGCGCATTGGGGTCAGACTTTTTGAGAATTTGCGTTTTTCCGCGAATTCAGTAGCGAAAGGTAATGGCTGGCCCCGGGAAATGCTTTGTATTGATGAAGTCGTCTCCGAACTGGAAACTGATGGCTGGCTGGTTAATCAAAGCCGTATGTGGCTGGCTTCGCATTGGACTGTCCGAAATGAGATGGGCTGGTTGCATGGCCAGGAGCGAATGCACCGAGAGCTAATCGACGGGTCCCGAGCGGCAAATCTCTTGGGATGGCAGTGGACAGTTGGTGCGGGCACCGGGAAGCAGTACGGCTTCGCCAAATGGCAGGTTGAAAAAAGGGCGCCGGGGCTATGCGAACGGTGCACGCTTAGGACTAAATGTCCGATCCAAGAGTTCCCGGATGAATTCCCTATGCACAAATTGGAAAGCGATCCAATTCTGGATCACGATCCTGACCTCTCCCGAACAACAGGCCCGGTAAACCCAATTAGAACAGCTAAAGCAGAGTTCGTACTACTAACAATTGACTCACTTGGTGATAGCGATCCTGCAATGGCAGCTAACCCGGACTTACCAGTGATATTTATTTTTAATCAGCAGGCTCTTGCGAAAATGCAACTGAGTTCGCGACGAATTGCTTTCTACCTGCAAACCCTGGGTGATTTAGGCTCCCGTCGGAAGTTGAATGTCTTTATTGGCGACCCGTATCAATTCTCCCGTGACCATGCGGTCGCGGTGACCCATGCACCCGTGCCCTCATTCAATAAATTTGGGAATCTAGCGGAGATCCACCCCTACCCATGGCTGCGGCGGCCGCACTCGGGCTCGATACGCAGCTTCTCGTCGTGGCGAAGACAATTGGCCAGGTAAGGGAATAGAAAGGGATGCCGATGAGCGTAACACCAGACAAGCCTGCGAAAATCACCACTCTTTTTGGAGTTTATGATGCCGATGCCACCATTTGGGGTGAGATGACTTATTGGATTGGGGCTCGACTTGGCGTAAGGCATTGCAGCTTGTGCGACATCACGCATTCGCTATTTCGCGAGAAAGCAAATTGGCAGGAGTGTAAAGCGGAACTTGCTGTCAACTTCGGAGTGGAATTCCGAGCCTTTCATCGTGACGATCAGCCAGATTCAGTGCGCAATGTAATAAAGGGCACTTATCCGGCTGTCGTAGCTCAGGATGAAGCTGGCGAATTCAGCTTGTTCATGACTTCCTCAGAGATTTCGTCTTGCGGTGAGTCACCAAGCTCCTTTTTGGGTGCAATAACCGGCCGCTTGGCCGAGACGCAGAAGGATCCGTCCGCTCAAAAAGAAACCTAAGATGCCGCCACATATTGGATACCTGACACCGCATGAATTCAAGCAAAACTGGCACTCCAACAAACCGAAACTAACAACCTCTCTCGCTCACAAACCGGGGGCGGGTCAGCTTTAGACAGCAGAAACCGTGAAATGGGTGATTTGCGAAGCGTGTTTATGTAGCCTTGTGG
>JBIIOU010000083.1:0-8735 GCA_044336815.1 Candidatus Nanopelagicales bacterium
GCGGGCGCCCAGCAGGCGTTCGAGAACCGGCCCGGTCATTCCCGGCTGCACTCGTACCAGACCCGACACCTCATCTAGGGAGACGAGCACACTGAGTTTGTCCAAACTGATAACGATGCCGATTGGTTCAGCTGGTCTGGTGACTCCCCCAACAACCGAGGTGCCCCCGCCATACGGCACCACCGATATCCGGTGCTCGACGCAAATGCGAAGCACCTCCAACACTTGGTCATGGCTTGTTGGCTGCAATACGGCAGCTGGCACGGTGCTGGTATCGGCGCCACGCCGGTGGAGCATGTCTACATAAGACATCCCTCGACTGTGAAGCATCCGGGCCATGGGATCTAATAGAACCTGCGGCTCTCCGACCGCAGCAATTAAGGCCGCGAGCGCGGCGGCCGGGAGCCTGGACTCCGGGATCAAATCCTTTGCAACGGGTGTCGGAGCAACGGGCACAGCGGCTCCAACCTGGGATTCCAAGAACACCTGGGCGAGCTGGCTCAGGGCTGCCGGCTTAGGCGACCTCCCCCAACGATTAAACCGATCAGCGATGTCTGGGGTCAGTGCGAAGGGGTTAACGGTCACTATGAAAGCCTGACACATATGAGCGTGGACTTCCTACCGATGGGTGATCCACTGGCCGACCTCTCCCCCGAGCGCCGCCGCCGGGATGAAAGCGCTCTAGCAACCACCGTGTTTGACGTAATTGTCATTGGCGGCGGCATCACTGGAACGGGAATCGCACTAGATGCCGCAACCCGCGGGCTTTCTGTCCTGCTACTCGAATCCAATGATCTGGCTTTTGGTACTTCGAGATGGTCGAGCAAATTGGTACACGGAGGCCTTCGGTATCTAGCAAACGGACAAGTTGATGTCGCATGGGAGAGCGCCGTCGAGCGTGGCCACCTGATGACAAATATCGCCCCCCACCTCGTGCGTGCGCTCGCACAAGTGGTGCCAATCATGAACGACACCAGCTTTGGCTCTGCGGTTCTGACGCGCGCGGGATTCGCGGCTGGAGATGCACTGCGCGCACTTTCTCGAACCAGCAGACACGTACTTCCGGGGGCACATGTAATTAGCCCAGCAAAGACCCGCCGATTGCTGCCAGCCATTGATGGTGCGCGGGTGCGCGGCGGGCTATTGGCTTGGGATGGACTTCTGGAAGACGATGCGCGCCTGGTCGTTGCGGTTGCTCGAACAGCTGCCGCAAACGGTGCACGGATTCTTACCGGATACCGAGTTTTGTCCGCCGACGGTACGAGTGTCAGTGTCGTCAACGACGAAAATGAGCAAATCGAGATACCCGCCAAAAATGTGATAAGCGCAACAGGGGTTTGGGCTGAAGCATTTGACCCCCAGGTCGTGATAACTCCATCGCGCGGGACCCATGTAGTGCTGCGCGCTGAAACACTGCAACGACCGCGAGCGGCGATGACTGTTCCAGTTCCTGAAATGCATGGGCGCTACTGCTTTGTATTGCCCAGACCAGATGGTCTACTGCTTGCTGGCATCACTGATATTGATGAGCCCGGCCCGATTGCCGATGTGCCGCACACACCCCAGGAGGACATCAACTGGATCTTGGCGCAAGTTTCCCGCGTCTTGCAGACTCCGATCACCGCAAGTGACGCCGTCGGAGCCTTCACCGGGCTGCGTCCATTAGTGGCACCACCACAAGCCCCTAATGGTGAGACCTCAGACATCTCGCGCCGACACTTGGTACGCCGCGGCGAAAACGGAGTCATCACGGTAACCGGGGGCAAACTCACGACGTACCGACGCATGGCCCAAGATGCCGTCGATCTGATCAGTGACAAACCCTGCCGAACAACGCAGGTCGCTCTCGTAGGCGCCGGGGCAGCACCTCCCGCACTAGCTCTGCCCGCCCGTTTGATCCGTCGATATGGCGCCGAGGCCGCGCGGGTTGCCTCACTTGCCGATGAACACCCTGAACTACTTGAGCCACTTACCCCGGAAGTGGGGGTCCGCGGCGTTGAACTGGTTTTCGCGGTTCGATGCGAAGGTGCCCGTTCAGTCGCCGATGTCCTCGAACGGCGTACCCGGCTCTCGCTGGTCCCGGGTGACCTTGTCGCCGCAGCGCCACGTGCGAGGGAAATCCTTGACGAATACACCTGAGGGCAGTAAGCGCCCAATAATTACAAGTGCAATAGGCATCGGACTGGCAACCGGCGCATATGGGCTTTCCTTCGGCGCCATTAGCGTTGCTAGCGGGCTGAGCACACTGCAGACCCAAACACTTTCATTACTCATGTTCACCGGGGCCTCTCAGTTTGCGCTAGTTGGAGTCCTGGGAGCGGGCGGTGGAGTAATCGCCGCCGTACTGACCGCCTGGCTTCTTGGCGCCCGTAACGGACTGTATGCCTTGCACATTGCCCCAACTTTGAACTTACGTGGCCTGCTTAAGCCGGTGGCCGCTCAGCTAACAATTGATGAATCAACCGCGATGTCAATCGCAAATGAGCACACCCCGGCCCATAGCCGTCACGCATTTTGGGCAACTGGAATTTCGGTTTACCTACTTTGGAATATCGGAACGCTACTTGGTGCACTCGGCGCCTCGGCAATCGGTGACCCAGCGGTTCTGGGCCTCGATGCAGCAATCCCCGCCGGCTTTCTCGCTCTTCTTTGGCCCAGGTTGCGCGATCGCACCGCCTGGGCAATTGCCGCCGGGGGTGCGACAGTCGCGCTGGTTCTGACTCCACTAACACGCTCAGGAGTGCCGGTTCTTGCATCTGCATTAATTGCCGTTTTCGCCGGGTATCACTTGCGGGATCGAACATGATTTGGGCTGCGGTTTTGCTCGGGTCACTCGGGTGCTATCTGGAAAAACTCTTTGGTTTCATTTTGCCACCGACACTCCTTGATCGTCCAATGATTAGAAGTATCGCGGCACTATTACCGATTGCAATGCTCTCTGCGCTGGTTGCCGTACAGACATTTGGTGACGGACAATCATTGGTAATCGATGCCCGCGTGGCAGGTGTTGCGGTTGCTGTCGTCGCACTGCTACTGCGTGCACCATTCTTGGTGGTTGTGCTCGCTGCTGCAATTAGTGCCGCACTTCTACGCGCATTGGGAGTTGCCTCGTGACGAAGGACCCGCAACGGCCGATCTTTGGGTTTCTTTGGCCACCCACAGAAACCACAGTTGATGGAGATTTTCAGCAAATTCGACTGATTCGTATACCGGCCCGCGGGCCCTGGCGTCTAATTTTATTAGTCGGGGCATCCTTGCTGATCGTAATGTTTGCCGGCGTAGCGATCATGGCAGTAGCCGGCGCTGGCGTCCTGCCGGTGCTCGCCACCGGCGCGGTTTTGGCCAGCGCCGTCGTGCTCTTGCTACGTGGCTGGTCAATTGGCACCTATGTCAACGATGACACAATGATCGTCCGGAGAATGTTCAGTTCAGCAGGCTGCCGCTGGTCGAGCGTTGCGCGCATTGAGTGCTCCGAACATGCGGTGGTTCTCTATCTGGTCGATGGGTCGAGAATTTTAACCAGCATCACGGCGAACTCCCTTGATACGTGGCTGCGACCGAGCGCATATGACGCGGCCGTGATTGCGTTCGAAAACTGGGCGCGGAAGAACTAGAGCTACGCGAGTCTTAGATAGTGGGACAGCCCCACCGTTAGGCCTGGATGCCCGCCAACCGAACGCACACCAAGAAGCACTCCGGGCATAAATGACTCCCGATCGAATGAATCATGTCTAATTGAAAGAGTCTCGCCGGCATCACCAAAAATTACTTCCTGGTGGGCGACTAAGCCTCGAGCCCGGACCGAGTGCACCCTAATACCGTCAACCAGTGCCCCCCTGGCACCTGGTAACTCATGTGAAGTGGCATCTGGCATCGCTGGGCGCCCGGCGACCTCGCGCGCCTGCGCGATCATGGCCGCAGTGTGCCGGGCCGTGCCCGATGGCGCATCGACCTTCGCAGGGTGGTGAAGTTCCACAATTTCAACGGACTCAAAGTATGGTGCCGCCTTGGCTGCGAACTCCATCATCAGCACCGCAGCGATCGCGAAGTTAGGTGCGATTAAGACGCCAACTTCAGGGTTGGCTGAACACCAACTGCGCACCTGGGCAATCCGTGAAGTATCAAAACCTGTGGTGCCCACCACTGCATTTATTCCATTTACAATACAAAAATCAAGGGTTGCCATTACCGCGTCCGGGGTACTGAAATCAACTACAACGTTGGCGCCCTTGAGTACTTCGAGTGAGTCACCGATATCAATCGAGGCAACGAGTTCACAGTCAGGAGCCTCCGCAACTGCAGCGACGACCGTCGAGCCCATTTTCCCTCGAGCACCGACAACCGCGACCTTTATGACGGATTCACCCATGCCCGGACCTTATCCGGTAAACACTGATTCATCCGCAAATGGCCCAATAACTGCAAGTCGTAATGCAGTATCCAGGAGCTCACTCGCGACAGCGTTTATTTCATCTGGGGTGACGGCATCAACTTTGGCGAGTAATTGGTCAATGCTCAGTAACGGCTCATCATGGAGTTCCGAACGCGCTATCCGAGTCATGCGCGCTCCGGTATCTTCCTGTCCAAGGACAGTTGATCCTCGAACTTGGCCTTTACCTCGGTCAATCTCATCTCGCGTTAAGCCACCTGCGACAAGGGACTCAAGTTCGGTTCGACATACGTCCAGGACCGTCTTAACCTTATTCGGGAGGCAGCCGACATAGATGCCAAATAAGCCGTCATCTGCAAATCCTTGCGAAAAAGCGTAGACCGAATATGCGAGACCGCGTTTTTCGCGTATCTCTTGGAAAAGCCGGCTACTCATCCCGCCACCGAATGCCGTGGTCAACACAGCTAGTGCATACCGGCGCTCATCACTACGCGCGGGGCCAGGCACCCCGATAACAAGGTGTGCCTGCTCGGTCGGGCGGTTATTAACTTTTATACCCGAACCGTGCTGCTTCTTTTGACCCCGCCGGCGAGCTGGTTGCACATCGGCGCCCGCATCTAAGTACTCGGCGAAAGCCTTCTTGACTTGCTTTACGACTAGGTCATGGTCAAGATTGCCGGCGGCGGCGATAACCATGGACTGCGGCTTATAGCGGGTTCGGTAGAAGCGGTTTATCGCAGCCCGCGGAATAGCCTCGATGGTGTCAGCCGTGCCCAATACGGGTCGACCAAGTGCACTACCCTCGAATAGCACTGCGGCAAAGTCATCGTGGACCACGTCACTTGGGTCATCGTCATGCATCGCAATTTCTTCGAGAATGACGCCGCGCTCCGCCTCCACATCGTCATGGCGAATAAGTGCGTCATTTACTACATCGCTAACCACATCAATTGCCAGTGGTAAATCCACATCCAATACCCGCGCGTAGTAGCAGGTGTACTCCTTGGTCGTGAATGCATTGAGATCTCCGCCGACCGCCTCAATTGAGGCTGAGATTTCTAGGGCGGAGCGGCGTGAGGTGCCTTTGAATAGCAGGTGCTCAAGGTAGTGAGCCGAGCCCATTTGCGCCGCGCTTTCATCACGGGACCCAACGGAAACCCAAATACCAAATGCTACGGATCTAACGCCAGGTACTTGCTCGGTAATGATTCGCAATCCGCCCGGGAGGACGGTGCGGCGAACGGTGCTACCGTCGCCCTCCCGGAGCAGGGTGCGAGTACTAGCCCTCATTACCAGCGTTCGAGGCACCATCCTCAATTACCGGCACGAGTGACAACTTGCCACGTGGATCGATTTCCTTGATCTCAACCTGAATTTTATCTCCCACCTTGAGCACGTCATCGACACTTTCAACGCGCTTGCCACCGGCGAGCTTCTTGACCTCAGAGATGTGCAAAAGCCCATCTTTACCGGGCACTAAGGAAATAAATGCCCCGAAAGCTGCGGTCTTAACGACCGTGCCCAGGTAGCGTTCGCCAACCTCGGGCATCGTCGGGTTGGCGATCTGGTTGATCTGCGAGCGAGCAGCTTCGGCAGATGGTCCATCGGTTGCCCCGATGTAGATCGTGCCGTCGTCCTCGATCGAGATATCAGCGCCGGTCTCTTCTTGGATCTGATTGATGATCTTGCCCTTCGGGCCAATCACCTCACCTATCTTGTCAATCGGGATCTTGATGGAAATCACGCGAGGTGCGGTAGCCGCCATCTCATCTGGGCCGTCGATGGCCTCATTCATGACTTCAAGAATTGCCAGGCGCGCATTGTGCGCCTGGGTCAGCGCACCGGCAAGAACAGATGCCGGGATGCCATCAAGCTTGGTGTCAAGTTGCAGTGCCGTAACGAAATCCTTGGTACCAGCAACTTTGAAGTCCATGTCACCGAAGGCATCTTCGGCTCCCAAGATATCGGTCAGAGCGACGTATTCGATTTTGCCGTCAACCTCACCGGAGATCAAGCCCATTGCAATACCCGCTACCGGAGCCCGCAGAGGCACTCCAGCATTGAGTAGCGACATCGTTGATGCACACACCGAACCCATCGAGGTGGAGCCGTTGGACCCGAGAGCTTCTGAGACCTGGCGGATGGCGTAGGGGAACTCTGAACGCGATGGCAGCACCGGGATCAAAGCCCGCTCGGCTAGTGCACCGTGGCCGATTTCGCGCCGCTTGGGTGAACCAACACGACCCGTTTCACCTGTCGAGTAAGGCGGGAAGTTGTAGTTATGCATGTAGCGCTTCCGGTTCTCCGGATTCAAGGTGTCAAGTTGCTGCTCCATGCGCAACATATTCAAGGTGGTAACACCAAGAATCTGGGTTTCACCGCGCTCGAACAATGCCGACCCATGAACGCGGGGCAGCACCTGCACCTCTGCGGACAGAGTACGGATATCGGTCAACCCGCGACCATCAATACGCACCTTGTCGCGAAGTACCCGGTCGCGCACACATGTCTTAGTGACCGACCGGAGTGCAGCCGACAGCTCCTTCTCGCGACCGGTGAAAGATCCACCGAGTTCGGCGAGCACCTCACCCTTGATCTCGTCAAGGCGCTCTTCACGATCAGCCTTGCTAACTATGGTTAGTGCCTTGCGCACTGATTCATTAGCACTCTTATCGACCGCGTCATAGGCATCACTTTGATACTCAAGGAAGATTGGGAAATCTACCGTGGGCTTGGCGGCGGCCTTGGCTAGCGTGATCTGAGCTTCACAAAGTGCGCGAATAAATGGCTTGGCTGCTTCAAGACCTTCGGCTACCACTGCCTCGGTAGGTGCGGTTGCACCACCGGCGATGAGTTCGATGGTGCGCTCAGTGGCCTCAGCCTCGACCATCATGATCGCGACATCATCACCGGCTATCCGGCCGGCTACGACCATGTCGAAAACTGCATCAGCGAGTTGCTCATGGGTCGGGAACCCAACCCACTGCCCGCCGATGAGTGCCACTCGCACGCCACCGATCGGCCCGCTAAATGGTAGGCCGGAAAGCTGAGTTGACGCCGATGCGCCGTTGATGGCAACTACGTCATAGAGATCATTGGGGTTTAGTGCCATTACCGTGATAACGACCTGAACCTCGTTGCGCAAACCCTTGATGAAGGTTGGACGCAAGGGTCGGTCAATCAATCGGCAGGTGAGGATTGCGTCCTCACTTGGACGTCCCTCACGACGGAAGAACGAACCAGGGATTCGGCCGAGTGAATACATGCGCTCTTCGACGTCGACGGTAAGGGGGAAGAAATCAAATTGATCCTTCGGTGACTTACCGGCGGTCGTCGCGCTAAGTAGCATTGTGTCTTCGTCAAGATAGATCGCTACCGAACCAGCGGCTTGACGTGCCAAGCGACCGGTTTCAAACGTGATCGTGCGTGTTCCATACGAACCGTTATCGATAACGGCCTTTGCTGTTGCAATCTGGGAACCCTCCACGGGTGCCTCCTGTTTCTGTGACAGGGGCGCGCGCGGCATTGTTTCCGGGAGACGCGGTCTTCGATCGAGGCCCACGGGAGATTGCTCCCGGAGGTCACTACCGAGGACCGACTCCAGGCGTTACGCGTGCGCGAGCGCCCCGGATGTGTGTACTGGTGTGCCGTTCTTTAGTTGTATCAGTAGTTCTTTAGCCGCTGCTGCTAGCGACGAATACCAAGGCGTTCAATGATCGTCCGGTAACGGGCGATCTCAGTCTTGGCCAAGTACTGCAGCAACCTGCGGCGTTGCCCCACTAGGAGCAGTAGGCCGCGACGGCTGTGGTGATCGTGCTTGTGGGTCTTAAGGTGCTCGGTCAAGTCCGAAATGCGGCGCGTAAGCATCGCAATCTGAACCTCGGGTGAGCCGGTATCGCCGGGCTTGGAGCCGTATTCAGCGATAATTTCTGCCTTAGTGGCAGTATCAAGTGGCATTTCTTCCTCTCGGGCGCACTCCCCGGCATCACCGGTCGGCACTTTCGTATTTGACACGTGTCGCAAAGCGCCCGCTTCACGACCGTCTTAAGGATGAGGCTACCAGTAGCGCCCAATTCGGCGAAATTGCCCAGAATCGCCACGATCAACCACCTTCAGCCGATTTCCAGTAGTTTTCTGGTGCAGGCAACATCGGTGTTCATCGCCTCCACGAGGGCCCCCAAATTGTCAAATACCGCCTGGCCGCGCACCCTAGCCACGAAGTCAACTGCTAATTCTTGGTCATAAAGATCCAGGTCGGTGCGATCGAGGACATATGCCTCGATCCGGCGCTCGGTCCCGTCAAACTGGGGATTGGTGCCAATTGAGACCGCCGCCGGCAACCGCC
>JBIIOU010000008.1:0-31750 GCA_044336815.1 Candidatus Nanopelagicales bacterium
CTTCGGATTGGTTCGGGGATCCTCATCATAAACACCGTCAACACCCTTCGCCATCAGGATAACTTCAGCCCCGACCTCAAGCGCCCGCTGTGCTGCTGTGGTGTCGGTCGAAAAATAAGGCTGCCCTAATCCGGCACCGAAAATAACAACGCGGCCCTTCTCGAGATGTCGAATTGCGCGCCTTGGCACATAAGGCTCAGCAACCTGACCCATTGCGATCGCGGTTTGCACTCGGGTCTCGATACCTTGCTTTTCACAGAAATCTTGTAGGGCTAGGCAATTCATTACCGTTCCCAGCATGCCCATGTAGTCAGCGCGCGCTCGATCCATGCCGCGTTCTGATAATTGGGCCCCGCGGAAGTAGTTACCCCCGCCGATGACAACCGCGACTTGAGTACCCCCGCGAACTACATCTGCAATTTGGCGCGCAATTGACGAAACCACATCTGGGTCAACACCGAGTGCACCCGAGCCGGCGAAAGCTTCACCCGAGAGCTTTAAAAGCACTCGGGACCAGCCGCCCACAGGTGCACTGGGCCAAATCTCGATGGTGCCGTCTAGGGACGGTTGGACCGCACCCGGGTTACTTGTTGGAGCCATCTACTTGATCCTCCCGCCCGATTGCGTCGAAACTCCTTGAATCTAGGACTGACCGGCCTCAAAGCGAGCAAATGCCGTGACCGTTGTCTTGGCATCACCAAGCACCTGAGCCACCGACTTCTTGTTATCGACGACGCTGGGCTGCTCTAGTAGCACGGTATCTTTATAAAACCCGTTTACCCGCCCTTCGACAATCTTGGAAAGCGCGGCTTCGGGCTTTCCTTCTTCTTTGGCGGTTGCTTCGGCAATTCGGCGCTCGTTTTCGACAATGTCTGCCGGCACCTCTTCGCGTGTCACGAACTGCGGACGCATCGCAGCAATCTGCATCGCAGCACCACGTGCTGCTTCTTCGTCACCCGTGTAGGCAACCAACACACCAACCTGCGGAGGCAGGTCAGATGCTCGACGGTGCAGATATACGGCAACCGGTGGAGTGAGTACCACCACTTTGCCCAGCTCTATCTTTTCGCCGATAACACCGGCCAACTCGGCAATTGCATCGCCGACCGTGCGGCCATCAGCAAGGCTTGCCGCACCCAAGGCAGCAATATCACCGATTTGGCCAGCAACGGCCGTTTTAACAATGGCCTCCGAAAGGGCCTGGAAGTCAGCGCTCTTGGCAACGAAGTCGGTCTCGCAGAGCAACTCGATCATCGCATTACCGTCAGCGGCAACTAACCCATTTGAAACGGTGCGTTCGGCACCGCGTTTGGCGGCCTTCGCGGCACCTGAAATACGGAGAATCTCAACGGCCTTGTCGAAGTCGCCATCGGCTTCTTCGAGGGCACGCTTGCACTCCATCATTCCGGCGGCCGTGGCATCGCGGAGCTTCTTAACTTCTGCGGCGGTGATATTCGCCATGGTGATCTTGGATCCCTTTCGCTTATTGAACTTCGGTTTCGACGACTACGACGGGCGCGGCCTCGGTCTCTGCAACTACTACCACTTCTTCGGAGCTTGGGCCGGCAAGCAGCTCGCGCTCCCATTCGGCAAGTGGCTCCTCGGTGCTTTCGACGTCCGCGATCGCGCGACCGGCGCGGGCCATCAGGCCTTCAGCAACTGCATCCGCGATAACACGCGTAAGTAGTGCGACAGATCGAATCGCATCGTCATTTCCCGGGATCGGGAAATCGACAACATCAGGGTCGCAGTTGGTGTCGAGAACAGCGATCACAGGGATACCGAGCTTATGTGCCTCACCCACCGCGATGTGTTCTTTGTTCGTATCAATGATCCACACCGCGCTAGGGATTTTTGTCATTTCGCGGATACCGCCGAGGGTCTTTACCAACTTGTCCTTCTCGCGCCGCATCATGAGAAGTTCTTTCTTGGTCAATCCTGAAGCTGCTACATCCTCAAAGTTGATCGACTCAAGTTCCTTCATGCGACGAAGGCGCATCGAAACTGTGTTGAAGTTAGTTAGCATGCCGCCGAGCCAGCGCTGATTGACATAAGGCATGCCGACGCGCGTGGCCTGCTCAGCGATAGCTTCTTGGCCCTGCTTCTTGGTGCCAACGAACATAATGCTGCCGCCGTGGGCAACTGTCTCGCGGACGTATTCATAGGCGCGATCGATATAAGAAAGCGACTGCTGAATATCAATAATGTAGATACCGTTGCGCTCGGTGAAGATGAATCTCTTCATCTTGGGGTTCCAGCGACGGGTCTGATGCCCGAAGTGGACACCACTTTCGAGCAGTTGACGCATGGTCACAACAGCCATGGCAGAGCACTCCTTCAGCGCGCCGGGGTAACCGGCGCTTCGGTTCTTGGCTTCGACCGGGTGGCCGATGCCCCTGACGACTTCCGAGTCGGGCTCCCGCCGAAGCGGGACCGTGCCGTGTCGGCCTTGGCCATGGGGGAAGAGCGCCAAGGAAAAGCCGTGCGTATTTAGGCATATCCTAGGGGGCAGCCGCTGGCGCTTTATCCACAGGCCGCCGCTACCTCTCCCACCGACCAATTCGGCCTCCTCGCAATGCCACCCCTTTGTCAGCAGGCTCTGCGTATGACACCTTTACTTATCGCCCCATTTGCCATCACCTTGTGGGTTTGGCCGGTCTCTCCCGTGGCAGTGGTAGCTGGCTTTGACCCACCCGAAAAGGTGTGGTCGGCCGGTCACCGCGGAATTGACCTAGCCACTGCTCCCGGCCAGGAAGTCAGGGCAATCGGCCCTGGATCGGTAGCATTTGCCCACTCCATCGCAGGCCGGCCGGTAATTTCAATCGAGCACGGGAAGCTGAGATCAACCTACGAGCCGGTGCGCGCCCTAGTCGCCCCCGGAGACACCGTGCGTGCCGGGCAACTCCTTGGCTGGGTGGCCACCGGAGGCCACTGCGCCGACGAGTGTTTACATCTTGGGATTAAGTCAGGTACTGAATATCTGGACCCGTTACTGCTACTGCATAGACGCCCAGCAGTACTTAAACCGAATCGTCTTCGGCTCGGGGGTGCGCCTGCACGAATGACTTACGCAGCCGCTCCACCGATACATGGGTATAGCGCTGGGTGGTCGCCATCGTTGCATGCCCCAAAAGCTCCTGCACAGCACGCAGATCCGCACCGCCTTCCAGCACGTGGGTCGCGGCGGTGTGCCTTAAACCATGTGGAGCGAGCTTCGGCACACCCGCAGCCAAAGTTAGGCGCCCCACCGTGGTGCGCACCGCGCGTTGATCCAGTCGACCACCTCGAGCGCCAATAAATAGCGCCTCACCACTTGCTGGCTTGGCCAGTTGCGCACGTACCTCGAGCCATGCACTTATTGCCTGCGCCGCTGGCACCCCAAATGGCACCACCCGCTCCTTATCACCTTTACCGATTACTCGAACAGTGCGTCGGCCAAGATCGACATCACGCAGATCAATACCACACAACTCCGAGACGCGAATCCCGGTTGCATACAGCAGCTCGACGACGCAGCGGTCGCGAACAGCCTGTGGGTCACCGTCATCGCTCGCAACACCCGCATGATCCATCACCGCGGTGGCTTGATCAACATCTAGCACGGTCGGCAAAGTGCGTGAAACTTGTGGGCTCGCTAGGCGCACACCGAGATCGGTTTCGGTATAACCGCGACGCAACGCCCAAGCCGTGAAAGCCCGCGCGGATGCCGCTTTTCTAGCAATGGTGGCCCTCGCCTGGCCCTCGCCATGAAGTGCTGCCAGCCATGCACGAAGTAGAGGCAAGGTTAGGTCGGTTGGGCTATTGCAGCCCCGTTCGATCGCAAAATTGAAGAGGTCTCGAAGATCGGCTAAATAGGCGCGCACCGTATGCGGGCTCCGACCCCGCTCATCGCGAAGATAAATCGTGAAGCCCGAGTAGGCCTCATCGAGGTCAATTCGTGCGGTCAATTCACCCGGCATGGCTCCATCGTGACAAAACTGGGCGAGTTGGTGCTTCAGGCGCGCCCAGTGCGGGCCCAACTCATACCACTTGGCTGCACAAAACCCCCGATCGCCAAGATGCCAAGTGCCGCGGTTACGTCCATCGGGCTCATCCCAGCATCACAGACCAATTTGTTCAAAGTAACCTCACCGCGACCGGGGAATGCGTCTAGGACTCGCACCTCCCGTGGGCTGAGATCATCGGTTGGCCTCTGGGGTATGACCCACAATCGTTTATCCGGGCCACCACGTGGGATGGAGACCGAAAGGGGGCCGAGTACCTCAAGGACATCCTCCGGGCATGAAGCCAAAATGGCGCCCTGCTCCCGAATCAGATTGTGACAGCCAGCTGACATTGGTGACGTGACCGGACCCGGCACCGCTAAAACGTGCCTATTGAGTTGCACTGCCGCGTTTGCCGTTGAGGTAGTACCTGACCGCACCGAAGCCTCGATAACGACCGTCGCTCTAGTCAACGCCGCGATTATCCGATTGCGACTTAAGAACCTGTGCCGGCGTACCCCTTCACCCGGCGGCGATTCACTGACCACCACCCCCTCATCGGCGATGCGTGCAATCAACGCCTCATGGGCTCTCGGGTAAGCAACATCAACTCCACTTGCAAGTACACATACTGTTATTCCGCCTGCCGAAAGGGCTCCTCGGTGGGCCGCGGCATCAATGCCGTAAGCCCCACCCGATACCACTGTCCAACCAGCATCAGCGAAAGTTGCACACCAGTCGCGGCCGACCGATTCACCATATGAACTTGCTGCCCTGGCACCAACAACTGCTAGTGACCGCAACGCCGCGAGCCGTAGGCCAGCCGCGCCTTGCACCCACAATGCGAACGGGGCCCCATCGCCTAGATCATCAAGTTGGGTCGGCCAATTGATTGTCCCGCGGGTAATAATCTCCGCGCCAATACGTTGGCACTTATCTCGAGCTGCCTGCGGGTCAGCGAGCCCAAGTCGCGCATGGAGACCTGCTCCATCGCGCAGCCCGCTCTTACGCGCCGTGATTGCCGCAACAGCTGCCACCGGCCCGAGTTTTCGCACATAGGCGCCGAGAACTTGATCACCAGGCTCTCCGAGATGCGCCAAAGCAATTAGCGCATCGACTTCGGACTCAATCATTTTTAGGCCCGTTCTCCGGACCGCGTAGGCCAAGTGCCATCGCAATGTGGTCGCGACCCGGCCCGATCTCCTCGCAAAGATCAGCCAAAGTCCATGCCACTCGCAGAACTCGGTCGGCCCCACGCAGGCTCAACCCTCCACGCTCCGCCGCGGCCAAGAGCTCACACCCGCCGGCATCCGGAGCCCATTTCCGCCGCAACTCCCCCGCCGGTAACTGGGCATTGACCGACCACGGCAGCTCACTAAATCGAACTGCGGCTCTGGTGCGAGCCAGCGCAACGCGTTCAGCAATCCGCACACTGCTATCACCGGGCTGCGCGGCTAGCTCACCCATAGTTGGCCGTAGCACTTCAAGGCGGATATCGATGCGATCTCGAAGTGGACCCGATAGGCGTTCGCTATAGCGACGCTTTGCCATAGACGTGCACCGACATGACGCACCCTTACCTACTCCTTGGCCACACGGGCAAGGATTTGCAGCAATCACTAACTGAAATCTGGCCGGTAGATCGATGCTTTCAGCGGCCCGCATTATTCGCACGACGCCGGACTCCATCGGTTGCCGTAAACCCTCCAAACTGGGGCGCGTGAATTCAGGGGCTTCGTCCAAAAAAAGCACCCCACCGTGCGCGAGGGTCAACGCGCCCGGGATGGTGCGGTGACCGCGCACCGTGCCCAGAAGAGCGGTTGCTGACGCTGAATGATGGGGTGCTTGAAATGGTGGCCGGCTTACCATGCCAGCCCCGGCCGGCAATCTTCCGGCAACCGCATGAATTGAAGTGACGTCAATTGCAGTTTGCTCGTCAAGATCGGGCAAGATCGTCGGCAACCTTTCGGCCAACATGGTTTTACCAACACCTGGTGGCCCTATGAGTGACAAATGGTGCCCACCAGCGGCAGCAACTTCAAGTGCGAAGCGACCATGTGCATGACCACGGATGTCGAGCATGTCAAAGCAAGGGGTCGCAGCTTCGAATTGCTCGGCCTCAGGTATCTCATCGGGTGGCGTTTCACCTCTCAGCACCGAAACCAGATGGGCTAGGTCACGGATAACCACAACTTCGACACCAGGAACTACGCATACCTGCCTGGCGCTACCCGGCGCGACATACACGCGTTTAATTCCGCAGCGCTGTGCGGCGATTGCCGCCGGAAGGGCTGCCCGAAATGCACGAAGTTCGCCGTCCAATCCCAGCTCTCCGATAAAAGTTGCACCTTGGGCAGAGCTGGCTGGTATTTGCTCGGTCGCGAGGAGGATGCCCACTGCGATTGGTAGATCCAAGCTAGTGCCGTGCTTAGGGATATCCGCTGGCGAAAGGCCAATTGTTACGCGTGCGGCCGGCCACTTACATCCGGCATTTCCAATTGCCGATCGAACACGCCATTTGGATTCACCCACCGCGGCATCGGCTAATCCGATCACTCCGACACTGGGTAAGCCCTGAGCAACTTCAACCTCGACGCGGATCACCAACCCGGCAACACCTGAAACCACTACTCCGTGTACTTGCGCAACCACGTTTACTCAACTCCACGAAGGTGCTTGATTTCCGGCGGTCCCACCGCGCCCTGCAAAATTCCGACCACATCAATACGAACTGTCGGCGCATAGACTTGATGGGCTTCCAGCCACTTGGTAGCCAATTGCCGTAGCCGGCGAAGCTTACGTTGGGTAATTGCTTCGAATGGGCTACCGAACGCCTCGCTGCTACGAGTCTTGACTTCACACACCACCAGAGCAGTACCTTCACTGGCAACTATGTCTATCTCGCCGGACTCACATCGCCAGTTTCGCTCGATAACTTTCATCCCGAGACCACTTAAGTACCGTGCGGCCACTTCTTCGCCGTATTGGCCGAGTGCGTCTTTTCGCAGCACCACCACCACCACCCCCTGAGCGCACTCTCGCTGGTGCGGCACCTAACTACTAGCAACGCTCAAGCAGTTGTGGATGGGAATCTGAATGCAGCGCCCTTGGGGATAACTACTAGCGATATCTGATTAGTGACACATGCCGCTAGGTGACCCCGGGGAGATTCCAAGAGACCCGATGGAGCGGGGTCGGCCCAGTTTCGCGTAATGCCAAAAGGTGTTCAGGTGCGGCGTAGCCCTTATTGCCATCCCAGCCGTAACCCGGGTAGTCCTTGGCGTAGGTCACCATCTGCGCGTCGCGCTCAACTTTGGCCAACACACTTGCCGCTGCCACTGCAGCACAAGTCATATCCGCCTTAACCTTCATCACCACCGGCGGCGGTTGCCAATCATCGGTGAAATCGTCAAACAAAGTTAAGCGAGGTGGAGTAAGCCAGTCGTGACTGCCATCTAGTAATACGACCGACGGCTGAACGCCCGTACTTGATAACTGAACAAGTGCCCGCCGACCAGCCAGCCGAAGTGCGGCAATAATGCCGACAGCATCGATCTCATTGTTAGTGGCATGGCCAACCACATACGCCACGCACCAACTCGCAATGAGCGGAACCAACTCAACTCGACGTTGCTCGGATAGCAATTTTGAATCGCGCACCCCGTCGGGCGCGGCCCCCGTTTCGGCTGAAATAACTAGAACGCCAACACTTACGGGCCCAGCAAGTGCCCCTCGGCCAACCTCATCGATCGCCGCCAGCAGGCCGCCATACTCACGCAGCAGCGCTCTTTCCACTCGTAAGGTTGGGGCGGGCGTCACGACGCAACTATTGCCGAGTACGCGCTTACCCGGCTAGCCAGGGCCAAACACGTAGAGTGCCGTCATGCTGCAAACTCGATTTCGTAAAGCTGGTCTGGGTCTTAGCCTGATCGCAGTGCCCCTACTAGTTGCCTCGTGCAGTAGTGGTAGTTCAGACACCACGGCATCGCAACCTTCGGCGAGCAGCACACCGTTGGCGAGTGCAGCACCGGCCCCCTCCCCCGCCTCTGTGCCACCAAGCCCAACTCCCACCCCGAGCCCGAGCCCAATTGTTTTACTCTCCCCACTGACCGGGCTGCCAGAACCAACCCCAAAGCCGGTGCTCGTAGTCAAACTCGATAACACCCGCAATGCGCAACCACACGCTGGCCTTGGTTCGGCAGATGTGGTCTACATCGAGGAAGTTGAATGGGGCCTGACTCGAATTGCCGCGGTTTTCTCCTCCGCGATTCCAGATCATATTGGCCCAGTACGGTCTGCGCGGATCACCGACATTGATCTGCTAGCCCAATACGGCAGCCCGGCATTTGCCTTCTCGGGTGCACAACAAAAACTTTGGCCCATGCTCGAAGCGGCTTCATTTGAAGATGTTTCAGCCAACAAGGGCGGCGAAGGCTACTCGCGCGACTCTAATCGCAGGGCGCCTTACAACTACTTCGCCGATGGCAAGGTGATGCTAGAGCGGGCGCCAGCCGCCTCGGTGAGCACCGACATCGGCTTGCTGTTTGCCGAGGCCGTTCCACTTAGTGGCAGGCCCGCCAGCAAGGTGACCGCCGAGTGGCCGTACTCAAGTGCACGTTTTGTTTATGACCCAATTACCGGACGGTACAACGTGCGTTTAAATGGTGCGCCGGCTAAGGGTGAAGAAATCGAGGGCAGCCAGCAGGCGAGTACCATTGTCATCCAATATGTTCAACAAACCGACTCTGGATTCCAGGACAAAAGTGGCGGCCGTACCCCACTGGCCAAAACCGTTGGCACCGGTAAAGCCTTAGTTTTGCGCGACGGCCAAGTCTGGGATGTCGTCTGGAATCGTCCAAGTGAAGAACTCGGCACCACATTCGCACTTGCTGATGGCACGCCACTTCCATTTAAGCCCGGCCAAACATGGATCGCGCTCCTGGACCGCGACCGCACAGTGCGAATTATTCCCTGACAAAGGGATCATTAAGAGTGACCGACCAGTTGTACACCACGCTGGTGCGCAAAATGGTGTCCTGGATTGACCGGTTAGTCGGACTAACCACGACCCAGAGTATGCCAATTGGAAATACCATCGAGAAAATTGACCGAAGTGCCGAAAGTGGCCAGCTAAGGCGTTTACCCTTGTAGTCCACCACTTGTAACCCCATTAAGTGGTTGCCCAAGGTGCGCCCTGACAGCGCCCAAGCTGCGGTCCAATAAGCCCAGAGCAACACAAACCCAGCGAAGAAGAACCAAGACGCTTCTGGCATTTCGAATAAATAAATCGGTGCTATCAAAAGCAAGAACAACCAAAGCAGGCCGTAATTGATCAGCATCACAACTATGGTGACTGAAATATCGATGGCCACCGCAAGAGCTCGCGTCAAAATTCCCGATCGGTGTCCTTGCTTTGATTTAGCTTTTTCGGGAATAGTGACCTGTGCTAGGTCTCGAACTTCACCAGCAGCCAATTGCTGCCGGAACTTTCCAAAGCTTGTCATGCATCACCTTCGGAATCAGCGCTCGCTGGCGAATCAACTTTGCGCCCCTTGCGCCTAAATATTATTGAATCTGCAATTTTATTAATGAATTCATCAAGCGACAGGGACTGCAATCTGGCCGCGTTTACCGCATCAGTGGCAATACCTCCGGTGGACTCTCGGATAATTTTCGGCAAATCGATTTCATCAATGACGTAATTCGCGATATCAACCATCGGCACGCGATCGATAATCTCATCCATATTCGCCCTTGCAACGATCGCATCAATGTCAACGCGTTCCAGCACAATCTGAGTTAGGTCGATGCGATCAAGGGCAGAGTTCACTGCGATCGGCACCACTCGATCAAGGGCAGCGTTCACCCCCGCAATAACCGTATGGTCAATTACTGAAGCCACGGCCCCGACGAGACCAGCCGCGAAGCCGACTAACTCACTAATAGGGTTCGTCGCCCCCGTCTCCGGGCTCGGTACCTGATTGACGACTAAAACCACCTCTTGCCCGGTGCTCTCGTCGGATTGCTCCCCCGGTGTCGTCATGGACCAATCATGTCCTAGCCGGTGGCGGGGCTGGAAGCAGGCACCGACCACCCACCATGGCGCCCAGGGAGCCACTTAAACCAGATACTGTGCTCTCCATGCGCGCCTTCAAGTGGACCCTGCTCGTGGTCGGCGCGATCGTTTTTTCGCTACTGATGGCACTGATCGCGTCCTATGTTGCCTCGACCCGTGAAACCAACGTCACCCAAAGTGGACTCGATGCTTTCTATACCCCACCTAATCCAATTCCAGCTAAACCCGGAACTTTGATTCGCAGCGAACCTCTAGCCGTTGAGGTTCCTGGTGCCACCGCTTACCGGATGCTCTACTCCACGCAGCGCCCGGACGGAACTCCCGCGGTTTCTGGCGGAATGATGTTCATACCCGACGGGCCCGCGCCAGCAGGTGGCCGCAAGGTGGTCGCATGGGCGCACGGCACCGTGGGCCAAGGTGATGCTTGCACCCCATCTCGATCTACTAATCCACTGCAGGACACCACCAACTGGCTAGACCAGATGATGCAGTTTGGCTGGGTGGTTGTCTCAACCGATTATGCGGGCATGGGAACCCCCGGGCCAAATCTGTATCTGGTAGCACAAGCCGAGGTGAGTGACGTCGTGAACTCGGTTCGCGCGATTCGAGAATTCCCTGCAGCGCATGCCGGCAGCGAATACGTGGTTTGGGGCCATTCACAAGGCGGGCACTCATCGCTTTGGTCTGGGCAGCTAGCACCGAATTTAGCACCGGAACTAAATTTGATCGGCGTGGCGGCGGCCGCCCCGGCCGCTGAACTCACCCTCATCATGGGGGCGCAGTGGAACACCGCAGTTGGCTGGGCGATTGGCCCAGAGATAGTCGAATCCTGGCCGGTGGTTTATCCAAGTTTACCGCTCGATGGCTACATCTCCCCACAAGGCCAGGCCAATGGTGCCCGATTGGCAAATGAGTGCATCATCGCGGCCGCAATAGAAGGTCTTGTACGAATCGATTTCGGCCAAGAGTTCTTTGCGGTGAACCCAACTAACACTGATTGGGGGGTTAAAGCACTTGAGCAAACTCCGCCACCACTTCCAGCATTGATGCCAGCATTCATCGGGCAGAGCACAGCTGACACCGTTGTTCTTCCTTGGCCCAACGCGGTGCTTCAAGAAAAGTGGTGCAAGGCGGGTTCAATGATCGAAATGCTGTGGATCGGCGATGTTAGCCATCAAGACACCGCTACGACTATCGGGCCAGCGGCCGTGGACTGGATAGCTGACCGATTCGCCGGCCGCCCACCAACGCGTACCTGTGATGTTGAACCACCGGTCAGCCCGCCCGCCGGCACACCCATCAGTTAACAGATTATGCGGTAAGTGGGCCGGACTTTGCGGCCGGGAAATAATTCTGGCCAATACCCGAAGAGCGCTTGGGTACCATTACCGACCGGAACCACGAAACAATTTCGTCGCCATCTTGATTCAATCCGCGGGTCTTCATTCGAATGATGCCAAGTTCGGGCCGCGATGCACTCTCGCGCATCTCTAGGCAGAGAGACTCCGCGTACAAGGTATCGCCGATATAAACCGGATGTGTCAACTTGATGTCGGTCCAGCCGAGGTTAGCAACTGCGTTTTGGCTCATGTCAATTACTGACAGGCCAAGCACTAGCGCCACCGTAAAACCTGAGTTAACGATGACCCGCCCGCCAGTAATTGGGTTGCTCTTGGCGAGGTCTGAGTTGAAATGGTTCTGATTTGTATTGCAAGTCAATAAAGTGAACCAGGTTGAGTCAGCTTCAGAAATGGTGCGTCCAAAAGGATGTTGGTAGGTGGTACCCACCACAAAATCTTCGAAGAAACGACCGAGTACGGCTGGCTGAACGGAATCAGAAGTTGTCATGCGGACAAGTATGGACTACTGACAGGGCGACTATTGGCCGGGAGTGCCATCACCGCGGTTGCGCCAGCGGTCTTCCATGCGGTCCATAAATCCATTTGAGGATTTCGTTTTACGCGGAGCTACTGGCGTATCAGTTTCTATCGAAACAGTAGCCGGGGCTTTGAATGCCGAATAAGCGATGAACGCGCTGACCAGCATCAACGCAAATCCGATGATGCCGAGTGCAATCATCATGGTCGCAACTCCCGCCAAAACCATGCCCATGCCCACTAGCACCCCGAGAACTCCCAAGGCGGCGCGACCACGCGAAGTCCGGCTATTGGCAGACCTCAAACTGGTTGCAAATTTCGGGTCCTCGGCGTAGAGGGCTTTCTCCATTTGCTCCAGGAGGTGCTGCTCATGCTCAGAAAGTGGCACGGCTGCTCCTTTCACTATCCGGGCCAAAGTTTACTGCTAGGACACAGGATAGGCGGCATTGCCTAAAAGCGAAACCCAACCACCTCATTGGGTTGAATTTTCGACAGGGTCGGCCCGCTCAACCAAGCGGCCCGGGAGTACCGCATCGGCCCCAAATCTGGCCCGAAGCGCATCTACCGCCACCTCCGCCTCACGCCGGCCGTGGTCCGGTGCCCCCAAGACCAACTGCTGGGCAGCCCCATCGGAGGCCCGCAGCCCTTCCGCTCGCACCCCCACTAGGCGAACCCGGACCCGCTCCAGCCCGAGGCTGTCATACAGGGCCCGGGCGGTTTCATAGACCTCCTGGGTGACATCGGTCGGGCTGGTCAGGGTGCGCGAACGTGACACGGTGGTGAAATCAGCAAAGCGGACTTTGATCGCGATGGTGCGGCTGACGTATCCGGCAGCGCGAACCCGGGTACCCACTTCATTGGCGAGGTGTAAGAGTTTGGCGTAAATAAGCTCTGGGTCATCAATATCTTTGCTGAAAGTTTCTTCGGCACTGATGCTCTTCTCGGGCTCATGTGGGGTGACTGCGCGCGGGTCAATCCCCCACGCCAAAGTATGTAGGTGGTGACCGGTGGCTTGACCCAATGCGCGCTGCAAAGTGGCGATCGGGGTATTAGCAATATCACCCACCGTATAAAGCCCTAGCCGCGTTAGCTGCTCCTCGGTGCGCTCACCAACACCCCACAAGACCGCCACCGGCAATGGATGTAAGAAGGCAAGTGCTTGATCCGCTGGCACTACTAATACCCCATCAGGCTTAGCCCGCGCCGATGCGATTTTCGCAACAAATTTCGTGGTGGCGATCCCAACAGAACAAGTGATGCCCTGCTCGTCGACCACCCGCGAGCGAATTAGTTCAGCGATTGTAATTGGTGACCCCAGCCGCCTGATCGTGCCAGAAATATCAAGGAATGCTTCATCCAAACTCAACGGCTCGACAAGGGGTGTTATTGAGTTGAATAAGGCCATCACATTTCTACTGACTTCTGAGTACTGCCGGTGATCAGGGGCAATAACTACTGCTTGCGGAGCAAGGCGCCGAGCCCTTGACATGGGCATAGCCGAGTGCACCCCTAAAGCGCGAGCTTCGTAGGTAGCCGATAGCACTACCCCTCTGCTACCGCCGCCAACGATGACCGGCATGCCATGGAGTTCGGGTCTACTGCGTAACTCAACTAACGCAAAGAAAGCATCCATGTCGATATGCAAGATGCTGCATCCGGTGTCGTCGCCATGATTTTGCGGACCCCGCTGCCCGGGTCCGCTCGATCTGCGTATCTGACCACGGCTCATACTGACCATCTTCCACCAACGTGGGGGCCGGCCGGGCGCACATCGGCATAAGGAGACTGCCGTACTCCGCTTGGGTGCACAAGGACTCGGCGGCGGACCGGCTCTTGAGCTACCTGCCGATCGGCTGCTAAAAGTTCTAAGACTGCGCGGGCTCCCCCCGCCAGCCAGTTATCTCGGATTAAGCCTAGGCTCCAACATCCGGTAGCCCGAATTGAAACACCCCGCGGCCCGGTGCGCCGAACGTGCCCACGAACTAAAACCAGCCAAGAGCTAAAAACAGTGCTCGCATATACATCTTGCGCATCCTCGAAAAAGGTCGCATCGACCGGCCCGGTGCTGTCGTCAAGGGTAAGGAAGATCACCCGGCGACCGGATCGCACCGGTGGTGTCTGAGTGGCAACCTTGACCCCGGCAACTAATACTTCCTGCTCTGATCTGCACGACAAAATATTGTTGGATCGAACGATACCAAGGGATTTGAGCATCGGGGCATGGAAGTCAAGAACGTGGCACCGAACATCCATGCTGAGCACGTCAAGTTCGGCCCGAACTAACTCGGTAGTTGTCATCTCCGGTAAGCCGGATGGTTCAGCCAATATTGGATCATCACCTAAATCAAAGGAGAGCTGCTCAGTGCAGTCTTTACGCGATTGCTCATTGCGGGCAAGGTCGGCGATATGCAGTAAGAGATCGCGCCGAGTCAACTGACTTCGACGCTTGGACCCGCCCGCGGGTGCAAATCCGTACATAGTGTCAAAAGCTCCTGAAACGACAATGCGTTCAAGTGTTGGACGTGACATCCCGGAGCGATGCCAGGCGTCGGCAAGGGATGAATAAGGCTGACCAGCAATAACGCTCACGCATTCGCTCGTAGAAATCCCTTTGACGTCGGCGAACGACACCCTAATAGCGTCTGCCTCAACGCGGTAGGTATCTGACGATGAATTGATATCAAGACCGAGCACCCCAACGCCGTGGTTACGCGCATCATCAAGGATCAATCGTTTCGGATACATCCCTGGATCATGTGTCAGGACACCCGCATAGAAAGCAGCTGGGTGATGCGTCTTAAGCCATGCCGATTGGTAAGTAGGCAGTGCAAATGCTGCTGCATGGGCTTTACAAAAACCAAAAGACGCAAATGCCCGAAGTATCTCCCATACTTCTTCAACAACAGTTAATTGATAACCGCGATTCAAAGCCGCTGGATAAAACCATGCGCGCGTATCATCTAGCCCTTCGGCTGAGTTCATGCTGCGCCGGGTTTCATCTGCTTCAGCAAGTGAGCAACCAGTCATCACCGACAGCACGCGGAGAACTTGCTCATGGAAGACAACCACCCCGTAGGTCTCGGCTAATGCCGGGCGCAAGTCATGGTGGATATAACGCGCCTGGCACCACCCTTGCCGGGCCCGCAAGAACGGGGTAATCATGTCGGATTTAACGGGCCCAGGTCGAAATAGTGAAATATCAATAATGAGGTCGTCGAATGTCTCCGGAGCAAATTTGCCGATTAGCTCGCGTTGCCCCGGTGATTCAATTTGGAAACATCCAAGAGTGCGCGTTGACCTAATAAGTTTGAAGGTTTCTAAATCATCTAATGGTTCGGCATCAAGAGCTATACGGGTGCCGGTGGTGCGCTCGACTTCGTCGATGGCATGCGCAATTGACGACTGCATGCGCACCCCTAGTACATCAAGTTTAAGTAAGCCCATCTCTTCGACATCGTCTTTATCGAATTGACTCATCGGGTAACCCGCGGCGCTTGGCTCAACCGGGGTGCGGTTAAGAAGTGAAATATCTGACAGCAATACCCCGCACGGATGCATAGCAACATTGCGTGGCAGCCCGTCAAGGGCCTCAACTAAGCCCAGGAAATCATCTAACTCTCCACTTCTCGCTAATTGCCCGAACCCCGATGAACGTAACTCGGGTAAATCACGTAAAGCCGAGCGAGCATCACGGGCTCTAATGTGCGGGAAGGATTTCGCAAATGCATCAATTTCCTGTGGCGGTAACCCAAGGGCTGCACCAACATCACGGACCGCATGCCGGACCCGATATGTCTCCATCATTGATACACAGGCGACTCGCTCAGTCCCAAAACGTTCGTAGATCCAGTCATAAACCTCAAGTCGCCGAGCTGATTCGACGTCGATATCAATATCTGGGAGCACCCGGCGTAGCGGCGACAAGAAACGCTCCATCAACAACCCGTGCCGAATCGGATCAACACCAGAAATACCAAGTAGGTGATTAACTAGGCAGCCGGCACCTGAACCACGCGCCGCTACCCGCACACCACGCCCTTTGATCATGGAGACAACTTCAGCAACCGTCAAAAAGTAGCCGGCAAAACCTAAGTGCCCAATGACTCGAAGCTCATCAACAAGCCGATCTCGCGCGAGCTGCTGCTCAGCACGCGCCACATAGCGCTCCGGGATTTGCTGTTCGCACTGCCACTGCAGTTGGGCCTGTGCGGTCACCTGCTCGACAGCAGAACCGACCAGTACTTCACGCTCTGGCACATAAACCTCACCAAGGCCTAGGTCGCGAACTCCATCAATTACACATGACTCAGCAAGGGCCCGGGTATTGCGAAGGAGTTCACCTCCACTGCAACCGGCAGCTGTAGCGACATCTTCAGCAATAACATTCATCGCTGCCGTGCTCTTGAAAGCGGCCGAACCATTACCAAGCTCGATCTGCCGCGAGGTCAAGGGCACCAACTGGCGAGCGGCGTCAAGTACATCGGCGACGCGGCTGTCTTCACTACGCAAGTAGCGCACCGCGTTGGTAAGAATCGGGACGATCTGCTCCTGCACCGCCCAACCCAGCATCCGAGTAGCCGTGGTTTTCGAATACGGGTGGCGGCCAGTGCGATGGTGATTAGCGATGGCAATATGCAAATCGGAGCCGAAGATTTCACGCCAAGGCCTGACGATGTCTTTGGCTCCGGTATCACCATGACTAGTGAAATGGCGGCCGAGTTGCGAATCAGGGCCAAGCAGCGCAACGACACCCTCCGAGTTGGCTTGAATTGCCGACCACGACAACCATGGGTTACCTCGATTAAAATGGGCTGCAGAAATTAACCGACAAAGCGATGCCCACCCGCCCGCACCGCGGGCAAGGAACACCACCCGCGGGCGCTGCTCATCAACCCAGCCCCCACCATGTGCCGGGGTGCGCCGCTTACTTACTCGACTTTTGCCAGTAGCTGCCTCAACCGCTAGGTCAACCGCCAGATCAACCCCGAGAACCGGACTAATGCCAACTCGCTGACAAGCCTGCACCCACCGCACCGCTCCGTAAACCCCATTGCGATCAGTTAAGCCGACGATGTCATGGCCAAACTCAGCCGCGTATTGAGCCAAAGCCGCTGGAGTTGCCGTGCCGTATTGCAGCGAAAAACTCGAAGCCACCTGCAGGTGTGCAAAAGCCGCTGCGCCATAACGTGCCATCAGTAATCGAACCCTCGTATAGATAGTTTTTTATCAGCAGTTGACTTGCCGAAGATCCAGCGGTCGAAGCCCAGCGGGAGACAGGGAACTGGGCTTCGACCGTTGCTGAACCAACTGTTGGGGGGAACAGTCGGTACACCTTGGTTAGTTCGTACTCAAGATTTCAGCCAGCAACATAGGTTGATGGGGTAACCCCAAGGACCCGACAATCCGGGCTAAAAAAGTGTCAGCATCACGAAGGAGGTCGTCGGCCTCGCGCTCAGACACACAAGCAATCCCGGCTTCGGCCGCTGCTCGTTTTCGCGCACCCGCCGCAAAAAACATCGACCATTCGGTGAACTCGGCGGCAACCTCCGGCAACACCACCCAGACACTGCGCACCTGGCGGCGGCGACCAGATGGGCGGCTGCGAGTTGCCAAGACCGCCGCTGCCGCTCGGAGGGCAGCAAGGTGGGCGGCGGCGTAGCGCGCACTGGGGGCCTGCGCCAGCATCGCCTCGGTCAAACTGCGGCGCGCTGACATCACTAAATCAAGGGCGGCACCGGGGACCGAGGTATTCGGCAGCCGATGCTCCATCAGGACTGTCATAACTATCTCCTCACCTTGTTCGAACACCTGTTCGAATAAGGTGCAACTTAAACCAGCCCCCTGACACTCGTCAACACCGGCTAGTATTTGGCCCATGAAACAGGTGAGCTTCCGCGGTTTGACGCGCCTGGGGCGGGCGATCGCCTTGGGGGCCACCACCTTGTTGCTGACTTTGACCGCCCACACGGCAGCCGGCGCAGCCCTACCGGCAACCTTGGAAATCTCACTTCTGCTGCCCTTGGCATTGGCACTTGGTTACGCGGCCAGCGACCGACGCCGGTCCTTGACTTGGTTGGCCATATATGTGCTGGCCGTACAGGTGCTCTTCCATGTGCTGCTGATCGCTACCGGCTCCCACCTAGCCCACCAATCTTGGCTACCTAGCCCCAACATGCTCATTAGCCACGGCCTAGCCGCGGTCGCTTTGGCGTGGGTACTTGCCCAAGGTGAAAGCACCCTGAGCAACTGGAGCCGTTACCTCGCCCAAGCAATTGGCATGTCTCCTGTGCCGATGCGCACCAGTTACAAACACAGCTGCGCTCCAGCCAACCACACCCCCGCACACACTGAACACGGAGCCATTCGCGCCATCTCGCGCCGCGGGCCACCAACACTCTGCAACAACTAGCAGCTCACCCGCAACTGCGGCCGGGCAGATATTCCGTTATCCATTAAAAACTTATTCAGAAAAAGGTGTCTATTAATGTATGCAAAAAGAACCGTTATTCGAACCACCGCGCTAGTTGCTGGTGCATTTGGCGTGTTACTCGCCAGTGCCGCACCAGTAAGTGCCCACATGGGTATCGAACTGCACGGCGGCATCCCCACCGCAGGCAGCAGCAGCACCATTTTCCTGCGACCAGGTCATGGTTGCGGCGGCGACAGCACTAACGCTTTGACAGTTGAAATCCCAGCTGGGGTAACCGATACGAAGGCCCAACCAAAAGCCGGCTGGAAACTTTCAACAACTCCGACGACCATCACTTGGTCGGGCGGTGACCTACCTGATGATCAGTTTGATGAATTTGGACTCCGCCTCAAGTGGCCAAAATTGGCAACTGGCGTGGCATCACAGAAGTTCTACTTCAAATCCGTGCAGACTTGCAACGCCGAACTGAAGGTAGTAGCAAGTGGTAAGTACGCAACGGTTACCGGCTGGTTGCCTACCTATGCCGGTCAAAAGGCAGCACTCTTCGTTGACGGCATTCCGCTCACGGCCCATGATGTCACCATCGGGTCAATCGGCGCTTTTACCGTCAATACCAAATCGGCCAAAGTTCCTGACGGCAGTGAAGTCACCGCCCGCATCAACAACCGGCTAGTGGGCACTTCGATTGCCCGTACCGATGCCTGGATCGAACTACCCGTTGCAGGTTCAACCGCAACACTGGCCAGCCCGGCCCCGTCGGTTACCGTTATCGCAACAGCAACAACCGCCTCACACTAATGCGCAAAGCCCTAGCGGCCGTGCTGTTGGGCTCACTGGCACTCCTGGTGAGCCCAACACCTGCGTTCGCCCATGCCGAATTAGTAACTAGCTCACCGCGTAACGGGTCGCAACTTTTAGTTGTGCCCAAAAACATCACCCTGAATTTTGGTGAGAATGTTTCCTTAGTGAAGGCCCAGATTTTGGATCAAACTGGCGCCACCGTGCCGGCAACAGCATCGCTCACCGGGTCGCATTTAACCGTTACTCCTAATTGGTCGTTACCCAACGGCCGTTATGCGGTCAGCTGGCAGGTAACTAGTGATGACGACCATACGGTCGCTGGTGCCATTGCTTTCACCGTCAAGATTGGCAATCCACGGGGTAAGCCAACAGCACTAGCCCTGATGCCAGCGGTGAAAGCACATGTGAGTGCAGCAGCAGTCGGTGCTCGCACTATAACTTTTGTTTCCAATGCCAAAAGCGGTGAGGTGCTGCTCAAAAACGATGCGCTACCCGGACCAATCACGTGGCGAGTTACCGGTGACGGCAAAATCGCTAGGGCCAGTGGAGTCATCCCTATTGCCGGTGTTTGGACCATTGAAGCTAGCCTGTTTGCCGGCGCCATTGATTTCCTGGTGGCGAAAGGAACCCAAACTTTTCAATGACCTAAGAATCATTGCCATTACGGTAGGCACGTGCGAATTCATCTAAGTAAGGCCGTGGCATGGATTTAACCGGTGAACGCACCATCCCGGGGGTGCCAACTGAGTCTTACTGGTTCGCCCGCCATGAAATTGTGTACCGATGGGTTGCCGAGCGCTACGCACTGGAACAGATATGCGGTGACATCGGTAGTGGCGAAGGCTTTGGCACCCGGTTACTGCTAGCTGCCGGCGCCCAAAGTGTCTTTGGTATCGAACTGGATCAAGCCGCGGTATCTCACAGCGCAACTAAATATCCCAATAGCAGTTTTTTGCGCGCCAATGTGGTGGCGCTACCCATTGTTACCCAGAGCACCGACTTGTTGACCTCCCTTCAAGTTATTGAACATATTTGGAATGTTGCCGCATACCTCAAAGAGATGTATCGAGTACTGCGCTTGGGCGGCAAACTAGTTGTTTCAACGCCGAATCGGCCGGTGTTCTCACCAGGGCTAGAGCGAAAAAGTCCCCCACTAAATCCATTTCATGTCGAGGAGTTTGACGAAGAGCAAGTAAAAATACTGCTAAGCGAATGTGGTTTCAAGGACGTCACCATGCACGGCCTGCATCACGGTGCCCGAATCACAGATTGGGAAGACACCAACGGGCCTATTGTCGCCGCCATGATCACCGCCGGTGCAACGAACTCGTGGCCATCAAGCCTTCATGAATTCGTCACTACAATTACCGCTAATGACTTCCACATCGGCGACGCAACTGCCGCACACGACCTAATCGCGGTCGGTATAAAATGAGTGAACCAAATGAGTGATCCAAATGGGTTAACCCAGTGACTAAACCGATTGGCACCTTCTGCCTGGTACTACATACCCATCTGCCTTGGCTGGCTCACCATGGCTCATGGCCCGTCGGCGAGGAATGGCTGCACCAGGCCTGGGCCACCTCATATCTTCCAGTAATTGATCTCCTAGAAACCCTCGCGGATGAGGGCCGAAGAGATGTTTTGACTCTCGGAGTTTCGCCGGTACTCGCCGCCCAACTTGATGACCCATATTGCATAAACGAGCAGCGCACGTGGCACGCCAATTGGCAACTGCGAGCTCAAGGAATGGCTGGTGCGCGGGAGACATGGCGCCGCGAGGGCGGCACTCGAGAGTTTAAGGGCGCCATCGCAGCGCAGCAGGATTTCGATACGCGCTGGCAACGCGGGGCATCACCGATCTTACGTAGGCTCTCAGAGGGTGGTGTCATCGAAATCCTTGGCGGACCAGCTACCCACAACTTCCAGCCGTTGTCCAAGGCTGCCACCAGGCGCGCTGCGCTGCTAATCGGGCAGAACGACAGCCTGCTGCGCCGAGGTAACCGACCAACTGGAATCTGGGCGCCCGAGTGTGCGTACACACCGGGGCTTGAACTTGATTATGCACAGGCCGGCATTAATCATTTCGTAGTTGATGGCCCGACAATGAATAGCGCGGGCCGATCCACCGGAGCCGCGTGGCAGGTAGCCGATAGTGATGTAGTCGCCTTTGCCCGTGACCTTGAGGTCACCTACCGGGTTTGGTCACCACGTAAGGGCTACCCGGGGGGAAAGTGGTACCGCGACTTTCATACTTTCGACCATGAGTGGGGGGTACGCCCGGTCCGCGTGACCGGTCGGTCAACTCCGTCCCACGAAAAAGCACCATACGATCCCGAACGTGCGATGGTGTCCGTCGAGCGCGATGCCCGTGACTTTGTGAGCGTAGTGCGCAACCGTCTCCTTGAACTCGGCTCGACTATGACCGAAAGTCCACTCGTAGTCGCCGCCTACGACACTGAACTCTTCGGCCATTGGTGGCATGAAGGCCCCCAGTGGTTAGCCCACGTACTTCGCCTACTGCCTGAAAGTGGCGTAACAGTCACCACCCTGCAAGGTGCGATGGACCTCGGCCAGGTGGCCGGGCGCGTTGATCTAGCAAATGGCTCATGGGGTTCGGGTAAGGATTGGCGGGTTTGGGAAGGTGACCTCGTTCAAGATGTAGTACAAACTAATAGCGCTCTCGAAGTGGAGGTACTTGATACTTTAAGAAAGTACTTCGACGATCCGGTGCATCTTCGTGAACGCAGCGTCGCCGCAGATCAACTGGCCCGTGAACTTCTTCTTACCCTCGCAAGTGACTGGGCCTTTATGATTACCAAGGATTCCGCTGCCCAATATGCACGGCGGCGCTCAGGAGATCATCTTGCCGCTACCAAAGATCTAATCCGCTTGATTTCATCAGGAAACACCACAGCGGCACACGCCTGCGCCATTCAGCAGCAGCAGCGCGATTACGCTTTTGGCCACCTAGATGCCCGCACCTTCATTCAATTCTTAGATTGAGGCGAAAGTTCTTCCACCGCCCGCTTCGTCTTGCGAGCAATATCTTGCAGCGCAATGCGTCGCACTTCTTGTTGCGCGTAAATCTCGCGTCGATCCTTAAGCACGCGGGCCGGCACCCCACCCATAACAGAAAATGGCGGGACCTCGCCCCGAACCAAACTGTGGGCCCCAAGCACGCTGCCGTTACCGATTGTGGTGCCGCGCAATACCGTCGCCTTGGTGCCTATCCAAACATCAGGGCCGATTCGAACCGGTGATTTAACGATGCCTTGATCCTTGATGGGCCGGTAGATATCTTCCGTAACATGGTCGAAGTCACAGACATATACCCAATCAGAAATAATCGATCCCGCGCCTATTTCTATATCTAAATAGGCGTTTACCGTGTTCTCTCGCCCAAAGACGCACTTATCGCCAATCACCAAGCTGCCCTCATGACACCGCACCCGGTTGCTATCGCCGAGATGGACCCAGCGACCCAAAATCATGCGCCCATAACCTTTGCGCGCATTTACTTCAACATGCTTGCCGAAAAAAACAAACCCGGTGGTAATTATGTGCGGATTGCGAACCTTGAAGACGAGAAACCGCCAGTAGCGAATTAGGTACCACGGTGACCACGCCCGATTTCGGATCACCCATCGCGCAGATGCCATAGTCATGAATCGTGCTTGTCGCCGATCTCGTGGGCTCACGGCCACGAAGACTACCGAGTCGCTAGGAAACCGCTCCGGTCAGCAGGTTCCCGGGAAGCAGATCCGGCGGCCCGACCAACCCCGCCAACTTGGCCACGGGGATTATTTGCGGGCGGCTCTCATCAGCTATCGCCTCCCGATAGACCTCGACCGTTTGAGCTGCGATCGCGGGCCAGCCGAAATCACTTCGCACTTTGGTACGTGCCGCACGGGCAGATGCGGCCGCGCGCGGTGGATCAAGCAGAACCTGTGCGAGGGCGCTGGCTAGCTCAACGACGTTGCCGGGGGCAAAAGTGCGCCCGGTGACACCATCTTCAACCAACTCTGCCAATCCACCGGTTCGTGCCACTACAAGCGGCGTGCCAACCGATGCCGCTTCGAGTGCGACTATCCCAAAGGGCTCATACAGGGACGGGACCACCACCGCATCGGCCGCAGCGACAAGCGCATGCAATTGCTCCTCAGGTAGCCAACCCAAAAAGTTCACGCTCTTACCAAGGCGCTTTGCTTTAACCTGTTCACGCAATTGCGCGTCGGCGCTCCCCCGTCCCGCTATAACGAGTTGTACACCTGCAACCTGTCGCCGAAGGCGCGGCATAGCGTCAATCAAGGTATGGACACCCTTCTCCCACTCCAAACGCCCGGTGAAAACAACTAACGGTGTCTGGTACTGCGCTCGTGCAATTTGCCGCTGCCGAGCAGTTACTCGCCAGCGGTCTGGGTCAATCCCATTGGCAATCACCACGGTCTTGTCCAGCGGTGGGTTGAAGAGTTGCCCGACCTCCCACCGCATGTGTTCACTGCACGCAATTACCCGGCGAGCTTCATACGTCGACCACCACTCGATGTTGTGGATACTTCGCGATAGCTCCCCGGGCAACCAACCTTGGTGGCGCCCAGCCTCTGTCGCATGCATCGTTGTTACATACGGGATGCGAGCTGCTTCTTTGATGACGGCCGCGGCGTGGGCCACCAACCAGTCATGACCGTGCACAACCTGGGGTACCCAACTGCGCATCAGTCGGATCCCCGCACGCGCTACCGCGCTATTGAAACCAGCAACCCAAGCTAGAAGGTGCTCTTCATCAAGGGGCACATACGGTGCGTCCGGGCTCACCCGCAGTACCCGAACCCCGTTTACCACCTCATCAGGGCTGGCGCCTTCAGTTGCCTGCGTAATTACCGTGACATCAAAGCCGAGTGCTGCTTGGGTCTGCGCGATGGCGTGCACATGACGCCCCAAGCCGCCGTACACCACCGGTGGGTACTCCCACGACAGGTGAAGGATTCGCACTGACCTGCCCCCGTTTTGTGTGCCAGTTCCTTTGCTAGTCCTTGATTATGGTTCCAATCTAGCATGAACTCGTTGGGCGTTAGGTAGCCCAATGAGGAGTGCGGGCGGTACTGGTTGTAGTCCTGACGGTAGTCCTCGGCCATTACTTTTGCATCTAGCAGGGTGTGGAACTGCTCCACGGCTAAGAGTTCATCGCGGAGTTTGCCGTTAAATGATTCGATGAATGGGTTCTGCCACGGCGACCCGGGATCGATGAAATGATCCCGGTTGGAATGAACCTGCACCAGTCCGCTACGGAGTTGCAGGTCATTTCGGTGCCGTTGTCCATTCGAATGTACGTGGGACTGCCGTAGATCGCAATTAGACACTCCAGGACGCGTACGAGGTCATCGCCAGTCATGGACCTTTAAACTTCGATAGCAAGGACCTTCTTAGTGAACTCGTCAGTGATATTCAAATACTTAAGCGTTCGACAATCAGCAGTCTGATCGAACTCGAAATCCAGCTCCCACACATAGTTGCGGAGCTGCGCACGCAGCCGGTAATCTAGAGTTGTAGAGGTGCCAATCGGGGCGCGTTTGCGTTTCTTAACCCGCACCCGCGGGAGCCACGGCGTACCTGCGATTCCTTGAAGCACTGCGCTGAACACTGACCAGCACACTGCTGGTCGAACTAACGAAGGGATGCTTAAATGACGACACGAGTCTTCACTTTTTATCGCCTCAACGAAGGCGTTGACATCGCCGAGTTCAAGGAGTGGTCCCGACGAGTGGACCAGCCAACGTGTCACCGCATGGACGCCTGCCACTCCTTCGAGGTGTTCCTCGTCAATGGCGAAGCCAAAGGACAGGCCTTCTACGACGTGGTTGAGGATATTGAAGTGGAGAGTTGGCAAGCCTGGCAGGACACACTGGCCTCGCCAGCGTTCAGCCAGGTTTCCGAGGAATGGCCCAAGTACGGCGATGCGGCCTCGCTGCTCAGCATCCACTGCGAGAAGATCTAATACCCCGTTCCATAAACTTAGTGAGCGAGAACAAGCAGTGGCCATGGGCCTCAAGATCCATCACATCAACACCGGCGAACTGCAAAACTCGCTTCCAACTTCCCTGTTGAACAGCGCTGCAACCCCTGACCTGGCATACGAGGATCGACTGCCCTCACACCATCGCACCACACATTACGTTCAGCTTGAACCTGCTGAAACCGTCAAAAAATGCCCCAAAAATGACGGAACGAGCAGGTACAAGGCCCACCCACGATCAGGCCGCTGCTGACGCACAAGGTAACGCGCGAGTACCGGTCACGCAAACGTTGTAGAACAGCTCGTCCGGGATGACCTTTTCGAGGATATGTTGATCAACCCAAGACAATCCCAGCCAGCTTCGATAGGCGAACTTGGCCCAGTTCCAGCCGAGTGCGCCAGGCTTGACCGCCGCCTCGAAAGTTCGTACCGGCCAGCCAAACCAAGAAGCGATCAACTCTTCGGTGACCGTTTTGACATCAACCGCCCCGGCGCGCAGACAAAGTCGCGCAAGTTGGTCAGGGTCAAAGGTGTGCAGATCAACGACTGCCTCTAATTTGGCCTCGGCCGAGGATTTCGCAAGTTCATCAACCGGGCGAGCCCAACGATCACGCAGGAATGGTAGCTGTGTGGCCCGCGATGCCCCCCACCAAGTTAGCCTCGACAATCGGCGTGCGACAAAGTCACCGTAATTGGTGGGTTCGCCACAAAAGACAAAACGCCCACCTGGCTTAAGTACCCGCAAGACTTCGCGCATCGCTAACTCAACATCTGGTAGGTGATGGAGCACGGCGTGGCCGACGACTAAATCAAATGATTCATCAGGAAACGGGAGTTGCTCAGCGTCGGCGACTTGACCGGTGACTTCCAGCCCCAACTGAAGGCCATTTCGAATAGCCACATCAACCATTCCCGATGAAATATCAGTAACCACTCCGGAGTTTGCGACCTTGGCCTGCATGAGGTTGAGTAAGAAGAAACCGGTGCCACTACCAAGCTCAAGGGCCCTGCCGTAGGGCTCCTTAACTACACCAGCAACATGCTCAAATCGACCGCGGGCGTAATCGATACAGCGCTGGTCGTAGGAGATATTCCACTTTTCGTCATAGGTTGACGCTTCCCAGTCGTGGTAGAGAACATTCGCCAATTTCGGATCGGACATGGCGCGAGTGATTGGATCACCGACAACAGGATCGTCCATACCTCTCACCTACCGGTGAACTTCGCCTTGCCTGGTCCATTCTCCATAAATGAAGTCATGCCAATCATTCGATCATCGGTGGCAAACAGACCAGAAAACTCACCGCGCTCAATCTCTAGGCCAGTATTTAGATCCACTTCGAGCCCAAAGTTAATGGCCCGTTTTGCCGCGGCAAGTGCCACGGATGATCCACCGGCAAACTGCTCAGCCCAGGCCATCGCTTCGGTATAAACGTCATCAGGAGCGACAACTCGGTCCACTAGACCAATACGCAGCGCCTCCTCGGCGCCAACGAAGCGTCCACTGAAAATTAGATCCTTGGCACGCGATGGGCCAATCAACCGCGACAGTCGCTGGGTACCACCAGCCCCCGGGATTATTCCGAGGAGTACTTCAGGTTGCCCCAGTTTTGCATTATCGCCAGCAATGCGGAGGTCACAGCAAAGCGCTAACTCGCAGCCGCCGCCGAGGGCGTAGCCGGTGACCGCAGCAATTGTCGGCACCGAAATATTGGCGATCGCGGTGAACGCGGTCTGGAGATTGCCCGATTGCAGGGCCATCTCCTGGTAATCCATTTCGACCATTTCCTTTATGTCAGCGCCGGCCGCAAAAACTTTCGGGCCTCCATAGACAACTACCGCACCAATTTCGCGTCGGGCACTAACCTCGTGGGCCGCCGCGCGCAATTCCTCCTGCACTTGGCGAGAAAGTGCATTCATCGGCGGGCGAGCCAACACAATGGTCGCGACCTTGCCGGTTACCTCTATCGAGACATATTCACCCATGCGCAGGAGCCTACTGACCAGCCGACCTCGAGCCCGGCGGGCCTGTAGCGTGGACCCGGTGAACACCGGTTGGGATCCTCTCGGCGTACACCCTGATGGGCACGGCGGCGCCAATGTGGCTTTATGGGCGCAGTCGGCGAGCGCTGTCGACCTGTGTGTGTTCCCTGACAATGGACCCGAGTACCGCATCCCCTTGACCAGTAAAATCTTCAATATCTTCCACACGCACGTCAGCGACCTGCCCGTGGGGACTCGCTACGGATTTCGGGTCGACGGCCCGTGGGATCCAAGTTCTGGCGAGCGTTGGAACCCGAACAAGTTGCTCCTTGACCCGTATACACGCGCGATTGACGGCAAATTTGAGTTGAACCCTGCAGTTTTCGGCCACGTGGGCGATGATGACCTCGCGATCAACACGATGGATTCAGCACCTTTTGTACCACGGAGTGTGGTGGCTGATACGTGGTTCGATTGGGGAGACGACACCAACCCAAACACCGCATGGGGCGACACCCTTATCTACGAGGCTCATGTGCGAGGCCTGACAATGCGCAACAACTATGTGCCAGAGCATCAGCGCGGCACCTACTCGGGCTTAGCGCACCCAGCCATCATTGATTACTTAAGAAATATCGGCGCCACCGCGATCGAGCTAATGCCCATTCAGCACTTCGTTGATGAAACCCACCTCCTCAAACTGGGCTTGACCAACTATTGGGGTTACAACTCCATCGGCTTCTTTGCTCCGCACTCGCGCTACGCATCGACCGGCACCCGCGGTGAGCAGGTGCGTGAGTTCAAGGAGATGGTCAAGGCACTGCATGCGGCCGGTCTTGAGGTAATTCTTGATGTCGTCTACAACCACACTGCCGAGGGCAACGAATTTGGGCCAACTCTTTCCTTCCGCGGTATCGGCAATGATGACTATTACCGGCTGCAGGATGGTGGGCGTAGGTATACCGACTACACCGGTACCGGCAATACATTTGACGTCTCGCACCCGCACGTACTGCAGCTTGTCATGGATTCGCTTCGGTACTGGGTCACTGAGATGCACGTGGATGGCTTCCGCTTCGATCTAGCATCTGCACTCGCGCGCTCACTTCATGATGTCGACATGCTCGGCAACTTCATGACGACTATCCAGCAGGATCCGGTACTTCGCCGCGTCAAACTCATTGCAGAGCCTTGGGATGTGGGGCCGGGTGGGTATCAAGTCGGTGAATTCCCACCCCTATGGACCGAGTGGAATGGCAAGTACCGCGACTGCGTGCGCGACTACTGGCGGGGCGCTGCCGGTATCGGTGAACTTGGCTGGCGCCTGACCGGTTCAGCCGATCTCTACGCGAGTGAGGGAAGGAGGCCATCGGCGTCGATTAATTTCATCACCGCCCATGACGGATTCACGATGCGCGACTTAGTTACTTTTGAGCATAAACACAATGAGGCAAATCTTGAGGGTAACCGCGATGGCACCGATGACAACAGGTCATCCAATTTCGGTATTGAAGGTGAAACTAACGATGAAGCAATCACCATACTTCGCCGCAGACAGATGCGAAACCTAATGACCACCTTATTGCTCTCGACCGGCGTTCCAATGTTGACCGCCGGTGATGAGTTTGGTCGAACCCAAATTGGCAACAACAACGCTTACTGCCAAGACAACGAGATTTCTTGGCTCAACTGGGATTGGGAACCTTGGCAGCAAGAACTCCATGCCTTCACTACGTCTTTGGTGCAGTTGCGCCGTGATCACCCAGCTTTTCGTCAGCGTTATTTCTTCGCTGGCCGCCCTATCCACGAAGGTGGCCCAAAAGACCTTGCTTGGATTTCGCGAGAGGGGCGCGAGATTACCGTGGATGAATGGAATTCATCGGATTCGCGCACCCTAGGAATGTTCATCGCTGGGGTCAATGGCGGCAAATCATTTCTCGTCTTGATGCACGCGGGCCAAGAAGCCCAAACATTCACTTTGCCGGGTAACCCATACGGATCCAGTTATCATCGCGTTATCGATACCGAACAAGATTCTGCAATACCTCGCACCACCGAATTGGCAAGTAGCGATGTCGCTATGGTGCCGCACAGCATGCTCGTATTCGAAGTAACCGACTAAAGACCTAGGTGCGAACTCTCAAACTCCTCAGAGTTGATCGCAATTCCTTGAGCCAGCACCTGCAGCCCCAATTCCTCTGGGGCTGCCAATCCACGATGCCTCGGCAGCATCCGGACGGTGTAACCGAATGGACCGTTTTGCTCCAACGACAAGGAAATTTGGTACTGCCAACGATTACCCTCGTACTGCTCAACGGGAGCCATGGCAGAATGACCGGCCTGCACAATCCGATCGTCAGCATCAACCCGGCCAAACACGATTTGAACGACAACGTCATCGGTCGTCAGATTCGCCAGCGACACAAAGGCCTTAACCATAATTTGAGTACCGAGCAGTACTGCGTCCCCCACGCCATGTGACTCGACGTGATCAACCTTTAACTCGGGCCAGACGGAGTGCACATGAGTTTTCCAGGACGAAACCTCGGCCGCTAGCGCAAAATTATTTACGCGCATCTCGCGCGATGAGATCGCTGCTGGCGTGTATAGACGGGTCACGTACTCACGCACCATGCGGCTTGCAAGAACCTTTGGCCCCAGAGTGCCAAGGGTGTGCCGCACCATCGCAATCCAAGTTCGCGGCATACCATGCACGTCGCGATCATAGAAAGTTGAAGCAACCGAATTTTCGATTAGGTCATATAGGGCAGCAGCCTCAATATCATCTCGACGATCAGGGTCATCAATACCGTCAGCTGTTGGAATGGCCCAGCCATTTTGCCCGTCAAACCATTCATCCCACCAGCCATCAAGAATTGACAGGTTTAGAGCGCCGTTAAGGGCAGCCTTCATGCCCGAAGTTCCGCTGGCTTCAAGTGGTCTGATCGGATTGTTCAACCAAACATCGCAGCCGGGATACAGCAAGGTTGCCATGCTGATGTCGTAATCGGGCAAGAAAACGATGCGATGGCGTACATCGACTTCGTCTGCAAATTTAACCAACTCTTGGATCAACCGCTTACCGCCGTCATCGGCTGGGTGCGACTTACCAGCGATCACCAATTGAATAGGTCGTATTGGATCTAGCAGCAGGGCCCGTAACCGCTCTGGGTCACGAAGCATCAACGTCAATCGCTTATAGGAAGGCACGCGACGCGCAAAGCCGATGGTTAGAACATCCGGATCCAAGACATCGTCAACCCACTTCAATTCCATCTCGCTGGCCCCGCGATTTACCCAAGATGCACGTAGACGTTCGCGGGCCATCACGATCAACTGCTCACGTAATGACCGCTTTATGCCCCACAAATGCTCATCACCGGCCTGCGCGATAACTGCCCATGCGCTGGCTTCATCGCCTTGATCTGGGCCGAGCGCGTTGGCAGCAATATCCAAGATTTCTCGAGCCACCCACGTCGGTGCATGCACACCATTAGTGATGGACGCGATGGGCACATCTTCTGCATCGAAGCCTGGCCACAGCCCCGAAAACATCTCTCGGGAAACCCGACCGTGTAGCAAGCTAACACCGTTTGCGCGCTGCCCAAGGCGCAAGCCCATTACCGCCATATTAAATACATTGGGATCGCCCCCGGGGTACGTCTCGGCACCCAACGCGATAATTCGCTCGACCGGCAACTTCGCTTCGCCATTTGCACCACCCAGATACTGGGTGACCAGCTCGCGAGGGAATCTGTCAATACCTGCGGGCACCGGCGTATGAGTAGTAAATACCGTGCCCGCGCGTATCACCTCTAGTGCTTCATCGAAGCCCATGTCAGAATTTTCCGAGAGCAATTCGCGGATACGCTCGAACCCGAGGAATCCTGCGTGGCCCTCGTTGGTGTGAAATACCTCGGGTGCGGTGCGCCCGGTTCGCCGACAGTAGGCGCGTAGTGCCCTGACCCCGCCGATGCCAAGCAGCATCTCCTGCTGCAACCGGTGCTCCCCGCCACCGCCATACAGCCGATCGGTGACGTCACGCTCGGCTGAAGCGTTCTCCTCGACATCGGAGTCCAGCATCAGCAACGGCACGCGCCCGACCTGTGCTATCCAGATGCGCGCCCAAATCTTGCGTCCTCCCGGCAAACCCACTGAAACTTTTACCGAGGTGCCATCAGCTTCACGCAAGAGCGACACCGGACTGCCGTCTGGATCACATAAGGGGTACTGCTCCTGTTGCCATCCATCGGTCGAAAGCGACTGGCGAAAATATCCAGCGCGGTAAAACAGGCCGATCGCAATCAGCGGAACGCCTAGGTCACTCGCTGCTTTCAGGTGATCGCCGGCCAAAATCCCAAGGCCGCCCGAGTACTGCGGGAGTGCCGATGTGATGCCGTACTCCGGTGAGAAGTAAGCGATACCAGCGGGGGCATCCGCGCCCAAGGTTTGGAACCAGCGGTCGGCGGTGAGGTAATTCTGCAGATCATCGGCCCGCTCGCGCACCCAGCCCACGTAGCCTTCGTCGGCGGCCAACTCGGCCAATCGCTCAGCTGTTATTTCACCGAGTAGCCGGACTGGGTC
>JBIIOU010000084.1:0-8644 GCA_044336815.1 Candidatus Nanopelagicales bacterium
GATTGCCTGCAACCCGTGGTTGCCCGGATGAATGCCGCGCCACCACCGCTATGACTCGATCACCAAAGTGCACGGGATAGGCATGTTCGAAATTTTGACCAAAAGCCAGCGCCTGATCAATGTCTGGGAAGCGCCCGCGTGGGGCAAAATCTCCGATTACATCATTCGGCACGCGCGTCGGAGCCGTGGTCGGGCGCACCTGAGCCACCGCGACCAACCCGCCTTCATTCCAAGTGGGGAGCCAAAGTACTAGGTCACTTAATGCCAGATCGGCTAGCAGCGACCACTCTCTGACTACGGCATGGATTCGATCGATCTCAGCGGGCGTTAAATCCGTGCGCTCGCTGGCGAGTTTCGTCACCGTCGACATATGAGAAGTGTAAGGCCACCCTTCACTGCCAAATGCGCTGACCGCTCGCCCAGGTGCCGAGCACCGCAATATTCTCAATCTCGTTGGGGTCTACGGCACGCGGGTCGCTTGCAAGCCAAACAAGATCAGCTCGCGCACCCGGGCGAATTATCCCCGCACTTTCGTCGCCGGCTTGAAACGCGACTCCGGACGTGTAGGCAAGAAGCGCCTCTTCAACAGTTATACATTCTTGCGGCATCCAAGCTCGGTCAGTTGCTGTCATCTTGCGGGTTACCGCAACCTGGATCCCTGCGAGTGGCGAGTAAGTCGTAACAGGCCAATCGCTCCCAAAGGAGATGGGCGCGCCACTTCTTAAAATCGTACCAATCAGGTATTGGCGATTTGTTCTCTCGGTGCCCAGTCTGGGTGCGGTTAATTTGGACTGACAAGAATCAAACTTTGCCCAGTATGGCTCGAAGTTTGCGATTACACCAAGTTCGGCAAACCGCCCAATATCTGCTTCATCAACCAATTGGGTATGAGCGATGACCGGACGACGATCACGCGCACCGTTGATCATGCTGGCGTGCTCAATCGCATCTAGGGCCATTCGAGCCGCACCATCACCGATCGCATGAATATGGGTCTGAAATCCAAAGGCATCAATGGCTGCTACCGCACTTTTTAGTTCGTCGGGCTGCCAATTTGGTAGACCCTTTGAATGCGGGCAGTCGCAATATGGCTCCAGCAGTGCGCCGGTGGCTGACTCGATAACCCCGTCGGCAAAGAACTTTATGGTGTTTGCTACGAGTCTTGGTGAACCAGCTGCCTCAACCCGGGCTCGGGCGGCAACAAACTCTTCGAGCTGCTGGCGCCAATTATTCGAATCGGCCCAAAGAGCCACCGCAACTTTACACGTCACCAGGCCGCGACGGTCGGCCTCGATCCACGTGTTGACTTCCGTGGTTTCCACCCAAGCATCTTGGACCCAGGTTAGACCGGCAGCTGCAAAGCATTTGTCGGCGTGGGCAATAGCGCTCATGCGGGTCTCTAGTTCAATCGGGGGCATTAGCGCGTAAACCGGACTCCAAGCGCCCCACTCACGCAAGGTACCTATTGGTTCTCCCGTAATATCCATCACTACCTCACCATCATGCGGCTGCACAAGGTCGCGCGTGTAGCCCGCCCGAAGTAAGGCTTCAGAGTTAACCCACACAGTGTGGTAATCCGTGGCACGCAAAAAGACAGGGCGATCAGCAACCACCGCATCAAGCCAGGTGGCCAGGAAGACACCATCGGGTGCCAAAGTTTGATCGAAACCCTCGCCCCGAATCCACTCGGCGTCGGGGTGCGCAGCCGCCCAGGCACCAACGGCAAGCGTGATCTCCTCGACGCTACCAAGGTCGCGTACCGGCGCAAATTGCTGCTCCAAGCCTCCGAAAACCGGATGCACGTGGCCATCACCAAAGCCGTAGCAAATGAACCCACCTGCCGCGTCAATGACCTCGTCGGGATGCAGCCTTTTTGCGGTGGCTCCAATGGCTAAAATATGCCCGTTGTCCATAAGGACAGCATCGGTTACTGAAATTTCACCACCGGGTAGGCGCATGCCAGTCCAAACGGTGGCATTTTGAATTCGAACGGTAGCCATTGGCGCTCCTGATAGCGAGTTGCAAGGATCCGCGGATACGAACGCGGACTCGATGCAGAGCACAGTACATTGTGGTTTCCGACAGGGCAGGGGATAGTGCGTTTGAAGATCCGTGAAATTCGGCCAGCGGAGTTTGCTGCCGTTGGTGACCTATGTGTGCAGGCTTATGAGGCTGGCGGCCACCTCGAACCAGGAAGCCCGTATGCCGAAACAATCCGCGATGTCGCCGACCGTGCATCCACCGCAACAATGCTTGTGGCCGAGAGCGGCGGGCAAATCATAGGTACCGTCACTATTTGCTCCCCTGGAACCCCTTACGCTGAAATCTGTCAACCAGGTGAATTGGAATTTCGTTTCTTGGCCGTAGAACCCAAACACTGGTCCCAAGGAGTGGGCAAGAAACTTGTTCGTGAATGTGAAGTGCGGGGTCGAGTAGTTGCTACCCAATTAGTGATATGTGTTATCGATATAAATATTGGCGGGCACCGCTTTTATGAAAAACTGGGTTTTGAACGCTTACCAGATCGCGACTGGGAGCCTCGGCCGGGGATCAATCTGCAGGCATACCGCAAGGCACTTTAAAACTAGTAAAATGTTGCTCGATCAACTGCGGCCCGGGTTACAGTTCCGACTCCAATGCGCTTTGACTGCCCGGAAACCAACGTATGAGTCGCACTTACCGCGAAAGAAATACGATTGCCAACCACATCGATAACTTCAGCGTGTGCGTGAACTTTGGCGCCTATCGGAGACGCCGCGATATGGTCGACTTCAACCCTGGTACCGACCGAGGTGAGTTCCGGCGCTAGCCGCCCTGCGAGCGCAGCGCAGGTGGCCGCCTCCAGCAGCGCTATCAAGCGCGGTGTGGCCAAAAATGGCACCTCGCCGCTGCCCATCCATTCGGCAGTATCGGCCGGTGTCACAGTCATGGTGGCGTCACCATGCACATTGAGCAGACTATCGAGCGGAGAATCAGTCATGGCCCAAACCAGCCCAGCTACAAGACAATGGCGATGACATCGCCTTCACGAACTACATCGCCGGGCGCCACGACAATCTCAGTGACGATCCCGGCTTCCTCCACAAGAACTGGTATCTCCATTTTCATGGACTCAAGAATCACCAGAGTGTCGCCAACGACAACTTCATCACCGACGGTGGCCAAGACCGTAAGGACCGATGCGACCATTTCAGCACGGATGGTCTGTGACATTTGCCCTCCTTAGTCTAAGTCGCCATCATTTCATGATTTAGCACCCGATTGCACCATTAGTCTCGATAAGTGGCGCTAATCTGCCTAACTTCGGCAACTATCCGGGCTCGGCACTCAGCTGTGATCTCAGCACCACCGCATGAGCGCTTCACCATGGCCTTAATTGAGACTTCGGCGGCATAACTTTCATTACATGGCGGGCATTCAGATAGGTGCGTGGTGACTTCGAGTAAATGAACCTCATCAATCTCGCCGTCAACATATAAATAGGTCAGCGACAGCACCTCGATGCACGGTGTGGCGTGCGGGTTTCCGCAACTCATGACCCACTCCCTTCACTCGGAGCCGCCGAGATAAACCCACGCGCGGTCGCGTATTCGGTAAGTTGGTCGCGCAGAAGCCTTCTCCCCCGATGCAGCCTTGACATAACGGTACCCACCGGTGTCTCCATGATCTCGGCGATCTCTTTATAGGAGAACCCCTCGACATCCGCCAAATAAACCGCGAGCCGAAACTCCTCTGGCACCGCTGCAAGGGCTTCCCTTACTTCTGCGTCGACCAAATGATCAAGTGCTTCGACCTCGGCCGAGCGGAGCCCCGTGGAGGTATGCGATGCGGCCTCGTGGATCTGCCAATCCGTTAAATCATCAGTGCCTGTTTGATACGGTTGCCGCTGCTTCTTGCGATAAATATTGATGTAGGTGTTCGTAAGAATACGAAATAGCCAGGCCTTCATATTCGTGCCATCTACAAACGAGTCAAACGCCGCAAATGCTTTCACGTAGGTCTCCTGCACGAGATCTTCAGCATCTGTGGGATTACGCGTCATTCGAAGTGCGGCGCCATACAGTTTGTCCATCAAAGGCATGGAGTCACGCTCGAAGCGCTCGGACCGTGCTTTCGCGGTCTCAATGCTGGCTTCAGCCATCGCATTTGCATTCTCGGTCATCGACTCGAATCCTATTGGTGCGGTTCTGGTATCAAAGAGGAGCACACCTATTGAAACTCCGATGGGCCCGCGAGTATTCCGGGCAGGGCCGAAAATAACGCCGGACCGTTATTGCTCACCTTATTTACCGCGGTAGACACCGGGTAGGAAGCTAACGGAACCGAGGCAGTTGCCTGCGCCAAGGCCAATTCGCCGCCGATTGCATGGTCGAGCCAACCGGAGCGATCATCTCGCGCGATCAACACCGGCATTCGGTCGTGAATCCGCGAAATATCCCCCTTGGCAGCGGTCGTGATGATCGTGCAGGTCAGCAACCAGGCTGCCGGGTCGGGCTCTTCAACACGGGGGTCCCGCCACAACTCATACAGGCCCGCCATCGCCAGGGGTGCTCCATCAGCAGCATGGATATAGATCGGCTGCTTTGGTGAGCCGGACCACTCGTAATAGCCATTGGCTGGGATAAGGCAGCGACGCTTACTAAAAGCACTGCGAAATGAGGGTTTATCGGCAACGGTTTCAACACGGGCGTTAATCATCCGTGAGGCCATTGACCTATCTTTGGCCCAGGAGGGAACTAGCCCCCAGTGGGCAACTTTGAGTGCATTACCTGCTCTATCACTATTTTGGCTATCAACGACCACGTACACCCGCTTGGTTGGTGCCACGTTGTAGTCAACAGGCAGGCTCTCCACCGGAGGGCTAATGACTTCGAATTCAGCCACTAGTGCAGCTGGGTCAAGGGCAGCTACATATCGTCCGCACATGGACTAAGAATCCTCCATTTCAGCCGATGAGTCCTTACTCTTGAAAAGCATTAACTGCTGTCGAAAATTATCTAGTCGGCCGACAAGTGAGACCGAAGCCAGCACATCACTTACAACTTCATTATGGCCAACAAGTCCATCCGCGGTCAGCCGCAATAATGCGTGTAACTCCTCATCGACCTCTACCAGCCTTTGCTCATTGGTACCTCCAAGTGGCTCCCCCTTCGAACCGAGTGCCACTCGAGCCATTTCCGCGGCGAGCGCGGTCACCTTGCGTAGTTCGTCTGCCGTAAGACTGGGCTGTAAGTCACGGTCATAGAGCAGATTAGCTGCCCCTGCGATTCCACGAATTTGGATAACGATCCCACCCATCGCCCGTAGCTGCAGCGCATCTGCATCGAGCCGGCTTCTGACCTTGCTCCCGCGCGGATTAAATTGCACACTCTCCGCCAATCGCACAAGTTCACTCAATGCATCCGCCATGAGTGGCTGCAAAGCCCTGCTCGCGGTGATGTACTCATGAATCTCATCGTTTTTCAAAGCGGCCTTGGCTCGTCCGCTTTCGTTTCCGATCGCCTCTAACAAGTCGATTGCTGCATCACGTGGAAGTTGCAGTTTGGCCTCAAAAACCTCCGGCTTAGGTCGGGGTGGGTAGATATAGATCGCGGCGATGCCAATTACCCCACCAATTACCACATCTAATACGCGCCAAAGATCCTGAACGAAGGTATTTGGGCCAATCGCCATCACAAAAATCACCGCGGTCGGGATCTGCAACTGGCCGCCAATCGACCAAGGCAGGGCTCGCGCGACGAGGAGCGAAACTAGTGTCGCTATGGCAAAAGACCACCAGGTCAAGCCGACCCAGTTAACCCATAAAGCCGAAACCAAGACCGCGGCCCCGGTGCCGACAATCCGCTGAAGCGAGACACCCAAAGTGCTCCAGGGTGAAGTTTGTACGACCGAGAGCGCCGTTAGCGGCGCAAAAAAACCCAACTGGCTATGGGTTAGCGAAATTGCGACCAGCCACGAGACGCTAATCGCAAGGGTTAACCGCACTACTTGGCCAATTGAGCCAAGGCCGCGCCCTCCTTGGAGGAGCACCCCCGAAATACTCATTTCGGGGAGCAGATCGAGCCCGTGATTGGTCTTGGCCACCGGCCCAGCGTAGTGCCAATAAGGGGACCTCATATGCTGCTTCGTATGCCTGAAATGAGTCGTCGGAATGTTCTCGTCGCCGGGGTTTCCCTAGGGTTCGCAATAACGACATCAGGGGCAACGGCACTGCGTGCTTTAGCGGCTGACGGGGTGCGCACCGTCAGCGTCCTAGGTGATTACAAGATCCGAAATGCCGCGACCGGGTGCCAGGTTTCGGTCACCGTGCGCAAAGGCATTCGAAGCATCACCTCGAATGGACTACCCGATTATCAACCAAGTATCTTTCCTAATTCGGGTAACCCCAACACCATCAGCGCGCAGAACTATTCATACACCTTGCCGACGAAACCAAAACTCACGGGGATCACGCCATTCGAAATCCCGCAGTCATTCGGTATCTCAGTTGACGGAGTGCTCTTCGATCCTTTCGCCGCCGAGTATTGGAACAACGACCGGAGCAGCGGTTGGCAGTACTACGCACTAGGTGGTGGGGTCAATTTAGGTATTGACCGGAACAATGCTCATGTGCAGCCCAGCGGCGCCTACCACTTGCACGGGATCCCCGATGACCTCCTCAATGTCCTTGGGAGTTCGCGGCATTCACCACTTGTTGGATGGGCCGGTGATGGCTTTCCTATCTATGTGCGCAACGGTTACGCGAATTCGAAGAAGGTCGGCAAGGTCCGGGCCATAAAATCCTCTTACCAACTCAAAACCGGTACGCGCCCCTCCGGGCCGGGCGGCACCTACAACGGCTGGTTCAATCAGGACTACGAGTACGTAAAAGGTTCTGGTGATCTAGACGCCGCTAACGGGCGCTTTTGCGTGACACCGGACTACCCCAAGGGCACCTACGCGTACTTCATCACCGACGGTTTCCCGAGTGTGCCAAATGCCTTCGCGGCAAGCATCGCAGCAAGTTTTCTCGCGAAGGCACCTGCCGGAGGCGGACCACCCGGAGGCGGACCACCCGGAGGCGGACCACCCGGAGGCGGACCACCCGGAGGCGGACCACCCGGAGGCGGACCACCACCTAGGGCTAAGACCTGATGCCCGCAGCCAACACCTCGGGCAGTGAGCCGAAAGCGGCTACCAACTTTTGGCCAGCACCCACCGCGCAGGCGCCCGTCTTCGCCGCGATCGGGGTACCGGGCTCGAAATCTGCTACCAACCGCGCCCTCATTCTTGCCGCACTTGCTGATGGCCCAAGTCAGATTAGTGACGCACTCGATGCCCGCGATACCCGGTTGATGATCAATGCCTTAGTTGCTCTTGGCATCGATATAAAAATCAACCCTGGTCGCCAACCCGGCAATTTTGACCTAATTGTCACCCCTAGACCACTACGTGGCCCGGCAACAATCGATGTCGGATTAGCGGGCACCGTAATGCGGTTCGTCCCACCACTGGCAGCACTCGCTACCGGTGACGTGAGCTTTGACGGGGATATTGGTGCCCGCAGTAGACCAATGGCGACCACCCTTAATGCACTTGGCGACCTTGGCGTTAGCGTTACTGGTGAGAATTTGCCATTTACCATCGCTGCAACCGGTTCAGTTACCGGTGGACAAGTAACAATCGATGCGTCAACATCGAGTCAGTTCGTCTCTGCTCTCTTGCTATCAGGTGCCCGATACGAAAATGGCATCACGATTGCGCATATTGGGCCACCGATACCAAGTCAACCTCATATTGACATGACGATTGGAATGCTGGCCGAGCACGGCATCGAAGTTGACACGTCAATTGTCAATACCTGGAGGATTCGACGTCAAACCATCAGTGCAATTGATCGCCGTATCGAACCTGACTTATCCAATGCTGCCCCCTTCCTTGCAGCCGCAATGGTTACCAAGGGCACCGTGACCATTCAGGGCTGGCCGGCATCGACCAGCCAACCCGGCGATGCCTTGCGCGGACTCCTTCTGCGTATGGGCGCCCAAGTCAGTCTTAATGAGAATGGCTTGACGGTTTCAATGTCAGGTGACATTTTGGGTATCGATGCCGATCTCGGCGCGGTTGGTGAATTGACACCAACAATCGCCGCACTGGCCGCCCTCGCCAAAGGCCAAAGTCACTTAACGGGTATCGCGCATTTACGCGGCCATGAGACTGATCGTCTCAAAGCACTCGCCCATGAAATAACGCACCTGGGTGGCGATGCCGTAGAAACACCTGATGGCCTGCACATCCGCCCAACTTTCATGCATGGCGGCCATTGGGCCACCTACTCCGACCATCGGATGGCGACGGCCGGTGCTGTAATAGGCCTGCATGTGCGCAATGTAGAAATTGAAGACATCGCAACCACCGACAAAACTCTTCCCGACTTCCCGGGCCGCTGGTCGCAAATGCTGGGTGCGGAAATTTCTGCCGGTAACGCGTGAGTCGACAGCGCGAGCGCATGAATCGCCTTGATGAGGACGACGTCCGCATTCGACCAACCCGCGGCAAGTCAAGACCCCGATCAAAGGATCGCCCTGCACACGATGAAGCGAAGGCTGGAACCGTCGTAGCGGTTGATCGCGGGCGATTCACAGTGGCCTTGGCTGACAGCGAG
>JBIIOU010000085.1:0-8549 GCA_044336815.1 Candidatus Nanopelagicales bacterium
ACGATCGCGGTCGGGCTCGGCGAAGTGGTTGGGCTCGGGCTCGGCGAAGTGCTCGGGCTGGGCGAAGTGGTTGGGCTCGCAACCGGGGGCAAGGTGGTGTCGGCGGCTTTGGCAGTGCTGAGCGGTGCGGTAAAGGTGACAAAGATTGTTGCGACCAAGCCCAAAGCGACCGCGGTCGCTAGTAGAGCAATGATGATGGGGGGTTTGGGCGGGGAAGCCATATCTAATGAATACCTCATTTGCTGACACTTTACGGTGATCGCCACACCCCTTGGCTACACACCCCTTGGCTACTGTGGGGGTGGCTCGCGTGTAACGATGGCCTCATGTCAGAGCGCCTTAGTGCGATGGATGCCTCTTTTTGGTTCATGGAGTCAGCGACGACCCCGATGCACGTCGGCAATATTGGGATATTCGAGGGGCCGGTAGCCGGGTTCGAACTGGGAAAACTACATAAACTCATTGCTGAGCGGATCGCATTTGTGCCCAGGTACCGCCAACGGATCCGTGAGGTGCCACTGCAAATCGGCCGCCCGATCTGGGTTGATGACGATGACTTCGACTTGTCGCACCACGTGCGCGGCCTGGCACTGGCCAAGCCCGGGTCGCGGCTCCAACTTGATGAGTTGGTGAGCCGTCTCATGAGCCGGCCCCTTGATCGCACCCGGCCGCTGTGGGAGATGTCGCTAATTTCGGGATTAGCCGGTGGCCGGTTTGCCATTGTTACCAAAACCCATCAGGCCATGATCGATGGGTTAATGGGCATCGATATCTCGCAGGTAATTTTGGATGAAGATGCTCAAACATCAAGCCCAGGTTCAATTGGGTCGTGGCGCCCCGCGCCGGAGCCTTCAAGCTTTGAACTACTCACTTCGGCGGTTAGTGAATCCCTAGCGCACCCAGATGTCGCCTTTGATGTTGCGCGCGGTGCATTCAATGGCGCTACTTCTTTCGCGTCGAATTTGGGCCGCAAGTCGTTCGGTTTGGTAGCCGCGGCTGTTTCGTTCGCGCGAGTTGCTGCTGAGCCGGCGATGACCGTCACCACTTTGAATGTGCCGATATTGGCTGACCGCAGATTAGCCACCGGAGATTTTGAATTAGCGGCATTTAAAGATGTGCGAAGTAAACTCGGCGGGTCGGTTAACGACATCGTGCTCGCAGTAGTCGCCGGAGCATTACGTACCTGGTTGATGGGCCGAGGTGAGCCGATAAGTGCGCGCTCACAACTGCGCGCTGTAGTGCCGATTAGTACCGAGAGCACCGCGGGTGCGGCCAGCACCATCGGCCCGGTATCGGCTTTCCTGGTCGACCTGCCTGTGGGGGAGCCTGATCCGGTAGTCAGGTTGCGCCATATCAGTTACCAATTGGCTCAATATCAAGACGTATCGCAGCTGATCGGTGCAGAAACCATGATCAACATGGCAAGCTATGGGCCACCGACCTTACATGCCCTCGGTGTGCGGCTGGCGTCGAATTTGTCCAGTCGGCTCTATAACGTCGCCGTGGTAAATGTGCCTGGCCCGCAACATCCCGTGTACGTTGCCGGTGCCAGGCTAGTTGGTTCATATCCCATCATGCCGTTGCCGCAGAACCAAGCCCTGAGCATTTCTTTGATGTCTTATGATGGCGGTCTTTGCTTCGGGATTAACGCTGACCGAGCGGCCATCAAGAATGTGGAAAGTCTCATGGGCTGTTTGCGTGAATCACTTGAGGAGTTGACGCAGGCGGCTAATGTGCGAGGTGACCGCCATTTGCGGGTCATCGATGAAGGTGAGGGGGTCAGATGAGTGCAGCGGGTGCAAATTGTGCGCCTGCTCCGCGCCGCGGGATCGTCCTCGGCGGTGGCGGGGTGCTGGGCGGCACCTGGGCGATCGGCGCCTTAATCGCACTTGAGCAGACCCACGGGTTTGCCGCTAAAGATGTTGATGTCATCGTCGGCACCTCTGCTGGCTCGGTGCTGGGGGCGCTCTTCGGTTGTGGCGTGAGTGCCGAGGAGTTACGTCAGCACAACAATGAAGAAGTTGTCACGGCCGGTCCGTTGGCCGGATACCGCTGGGATCCGGCGGAGGCCACCGGGGGATCGCGCCCGGGGCTGCCGAGAATCCCAGCTCCGGGATCATTGAAATTGATCGGGGCGAGCCTGCGCCATCTGGGCCAGTTGCCCCCCACCGCGGTGCTCTCGGCATTTTTACCCGAGGGGCGCAAGTCACTTCAGGAGCTTGGTCACCTAGTTGCGGCGGTTACTCCCGAGGCGGGTTGGGCCCCGCGCTCTGGGGTCTGGGTGGTGGCAATGGATTACGAGACCGGCAAGCGGGTGGTTTTCGGTCGCTCGGGTGCACCAACCTCGCGGCTACCGGATGCGGTTATGGCTTCTTGCGCGATCCCGGGCTGGTTCACCCCGGTAACTATTGGCGGGCGTTCCTATGTCGATGGCGGGGCGGTGTCTGCTACCTCTGTTGACGTCCTCGAATATGCCGACCTAGATGAGGTCTACGTGATAGCGCCAATGGTCTCCTTCAAAAGTGATCACCCCAATACGGTGGCGGCGCGGCTAGAGCGGCGCTGGCGCGAGCAAGTAACTCGTACCTGTCTTGCCGAGGCAAATATGGTGCGCGGGCTCGGGGCCAAAGTAACCATCGTGGGCCCGGGGGCCAAAGACCTTGAGGCGATCGGGGCGAACTTGATGGATGCTAGCCGGCGGGCTCAAGTGCTCGAGACTTCAATGCGCACCAGCACAAGTGCTTGGCGTGAAGCGGCGTTGCTGGCCGAAGCGGGCTAGCGACTAAGCCACTCGCGGCCGAGCTCCTCATCCTTGGCCAGGTATTTGATCATTTGCTCCTGCGCCATCTTTTCAAGTTTCCCGCCCACAAACGGCACCGTGGATTTAATAGTGGCGGAGGTATGCGCGGTGGTTTGGTCACCGGCACCACTCAAAGTTATGACCCCGCTAGCGCTAAGTGGCCCAGAGAAGGTCACCTCGAATGGGGCGGTACAGGTGCCACCTGCGGCCGGTGCCCAAGTTTGCTTCTCGGTGACTTCGAGGTTCGGCCCCACCAGGCTGGAAGCGAATGAGGGGAGGTTCGCCGGCAAGACCCGCTTGATGGTGACTTCGGTGGCTCCGCCGGTTCCGGAGGTAACCGTGACATCACATGAGATCGAGCCGGTTTGTTCAGCACGATTACGGGCGTAGTCCGGGTCGGTGAGCATTGCCCGCACCTGATCGAGGGATCCGGGGAAAGTCTGGTGAACATCTAGGGTCATTGTCATATCAACTGCCTCCTTCGGCTAGCGTAGCGATGTGCCTGATGTGGTTGAAGACGGTCTAAGCGCTGCGATTGAACCTCTGAAGGATCCCCAGTTGCAGATCTTGTGCCGGAGGTTCTATCGATTTGTTGCCGGTGAGGATGTTGCTGCCTACTCAACGGCAGCATTAATCTCCCAGGTTGAACAAATGCGAGCATTTGCTCAGGTGCGCGCCACTAATACACCACTTGCCCAAGTGCGCGACGAAAGCGACTCACCCTTCACGGTCGGCATGATCGTCACCGATGATATGCCGTTCCTGGTGGATTCAGTTTCAGGCGAGTTGAGCCTTGAAGGTAGATCGGTGCGGTTGATTATTCACCCGCAACTCGTGGTGCGTCGCGATGCTAATGGGCAACTTTTAGAAATCCTCGACCTTGACGTTGATGAGGGCCGGCCTGAAGGTGCCATCGCCGAGTCGTGGATGCGCATCGATATGGACCGTGATTATTTGAACCCTGACGGCCAGTCGAGTGCGAACAGAATCATTCAGGTACTCGCTGATGTGCGTTCGGCAAATAATGACTGGCAAAAGATGCGGGCCAAAGCCAATGAGATCGCGGCTGAACTTGATGCGGCACCTCCCGTCAGTTTGCCTCTCGCAGAAGTCGTGGAGGGCGCTGAGCTGCTCCGCTGGCTAACCGAAGACAACCTGACATTTCTGGGCTACCGCGAGTATTCATTAGCCGTTATCGAGGGTCATGAAGCCCTCGTATCGGTGCCGGGCACCGGGCTCGGGATCTTACGTAGTGAGCCCACCGCTGGACCAGAATCCGCGGAGGCTTCGAAACTGCCCACCGCTGTGCGCGAGAAGGTGCGCGAGAACCGACTACTGGTTCTTACCAAGGCGAATTCGCGTGCAACGGTGCACCGCAATGGCTACTTGGACTACTTCGGCGTCAAAGTATTTGATGAGTCCGGTCAAGTTATCGGTGAGAAGCGGTTTTTGGGGCTGCTCACCGCTGCTGCGCTTACCGAGACCATTGTCGATGTCCCGGTGTTGCGGGGGCGTTTTCAGCAGGTGATGGACGAACTCGAACTAGTTGCCGGTTCACATCGCGCTAAAGATCTTTTGCAGTTCTTGGAAACCTACCCCCGCGATGAATTCTTCCAAACTCAAGCGGGTGATTTAGTCGAGTTGTCGGCTGCGGTAATGCAGATTCAGGAGCGCCGCCAAACGCGGCTATTTATTCGAGTTGATGACTATCAAAGATTCGTCTCGTGTCTGGTTTACCTACCGAGGGATCGCTATACGACCGCTGTGCGCCTGCGCATCGAACGCATATTGGTTGATGCATTTGACGGCGTGAGTGTTGACTTCACGGCCCGGGTCAGTGAGTCAGTGTTGGCTCGCCTTCACTTTGTGGTGCGCCTTGCACCAGGATCTGAAATTGGCCAGCTAGATGTTCCGGCCCTTGAATTGAAGGTAGCCGCTGCCGCCCGAAGCTGGGAGGATGATTTCACCGCGGCGCTTGTCGATGCCATCGGTGATATAGCTGCTACGCCATTGCTCCATAAGTTTGGCGAGGGGTTCCCGGAAGCCTATAAAGAGCGGTTCACCGGTGCCGCTGCAGTTAACGATGTGCTCATCCTGGAAGATTTACCGCCGAATGAGTTGTCCCTTCGCCTTTATAGTCCGACTGGATCAGACGAGCGCACTATGCGCTTTACCGTAATGCGCATTGGTAGCCCGATGTCGTTGTCTCGGATTCTGCCGACCTTGCAGATGATGGGTGTTGAAGTCATCGATGAACATCCATACGAGATAAAGCCGGTGCGCCAGAAGTCAGCTTGGATTCTCGATTTTGGGTTGCTGCTTCCCGCCGATGGCTTAACCGATCGTGAAACGCTAGCCGAGCGCTTCGCCGATGTTTTCCGGGCGGCTTGGCTGGGTGAGTGTGAAAGTGATGCATTCAACGGGCTTGTTGTTCGCGCGGGCTTGCGGTGGGATCAGGTGGTAATTATTCGCGCTTACTCGCGTTATCTGCGCCAGATCGGTTCGGCATTTGGGCAAGATTACATCCAGCAAACAATGCTTTCGAATGTGCAGATTAGCTCGCTGTTAGTGAAATTGTTCGAGGTGCAATTTGCACCCGGTGAAATTCAAGGAGCCGAGCGCCAAACACAGGCGGGTCTCATTGTCAGCCAAATTGAGGCCGCGCTCAACGAAGTTCGCAGCCTTGACCAAGATCGCATCTTCCGGAGTTTCCTTTCACTTATACGCGCCACCTTGCGAACCAATGCCTATGCCAAAAATGGGAATGCGCGACAAGCGCTCTCGGTCAAACTTGATCCAACACAGGTGCCAGATTTGCCGCTGCCCAAGCCGATGTTTGAGATCTGGGTTTATTCGCCTCGGGTAGAGGGTGTGCACCTGCGCTTTGGTCGGGTGGCGCGCGGTGGGATCAGGTGGAGTGATCGACGCGAAGATTTCCGCACCGAAGTACTCGGCTTGGTTAAAGCTCAAGAGGTAAAGAATGCGGTCATCGTGCCGGTTGGCGCTAAGGGTGGTTTCTATCCGGTCAACCTCCCTGACCCGGCCCTTGATCGCGACGGTTGGCTCACCGAGGGTAAAGCGTCATACCGCGAGTTCATTTCGGCAATGCTTGACATCACCGACAACCTGGTTGCTGGAGCGGTGGTGCCGCCCGCCGATGTACTTCGCCGCGATGGCGATGACACCTATTTGGTTGTTGCCGCTGATAAAGGCACCGCCACTTTCTCCGACCTTGCTAACGAGATCGCGGCCGAATACAGCTTTTGGCTGGGTGATGCTTTCGCATCAGGTGGGTCTCACGGATATGACCACAAAACCATGGGTATCACCGCACGCGGTGCCTGGGAGTCGGTCACGCGGCACTTTCGTGAGCTAGGTGTTAATACCCAAACCGATGATTTCACCGTGGTCGGCGTAGGAGACATGAGCGGTGATGTCTTCGGTAACGGAATGTTGTTAAGTGAACACATTAAGTTGGTGGCGGCATTTGATCACCGCGATATCTTCATCGATCCGAGCCCAGCAACAAAAAAGTCATTTACCGAGCGCGCGAGGTTATTCGCGCTGCCGCGTTCTAGCTGGGCCGACTACGACGAAGCGCTCATTTCAGCCGGTGGTGGAGTCTTCTCGCGCTCCGAGAAATCCATCACCCTTTCGGCCCAGGCGCGTGCGGCGCTGGGCCTTGAGGCTGGCGAAAGTTCAGTGACACCAAATGAGGTAGTTCGGGCGATTCTTGCTGCTCCGGTTGATCTGCTCTGGAATGGGGGCATCGGCACTTATGTGAAAGCCCAGACCGAAACTAATGCCGATGTGGGCGACAAAGCCAATGACCCGGTGCGCCGAAATGGCAATGAGCTGCGGTGCCGGGTGGTTGGTGAAGGCGGCAACTTGGGCCTAACTCAACTTGGCCGGGTCGAGGCGGCACGTGCTGGCATTCGGCTCAACACCGATGCGATCGACAACTCTGCGGGCGTTGACACCTCAGACCATGAAGTGAATATCAAGATTTTGCTTGACGAGTTTGTGCGCGCTGGTGAGTTAAGTGTTGATGATCGCAATGGGCTGCTGGCTGCAATGACAGATGACGTTGCCCTGCATGTACTTGCTGACAATTACGGGCAGAACGTGACGCTTGGCAATGCGCGTGCTGGCGCACCGGGGCTGCTCGGAGTTCACCAGCGCATGATTCAAGATCTCGAACGCAGAGGGCTACTTAACCGAGCGCTCGAGTTCCTGCCAGATGATCAGGAGTTCAACACGCGGCAGCTGGCCGGCGAAGGGCTTACCTCGCCGGAGCTAGCGGTGCTGTTGGCTTACGCCAAGATTTCGTTGACCGCTGAATTGACCGACGCCGGTCTGGGTGAAGATCCGTGGTTCGAAATAGCGGTTCGGCGTTATTTCCCAGCCCTGCTGGCCGATAAATTTGGAAAACAACTTGCAACCCATCCGCTCAAGAATCAGATCGTCAGCACCGTAACTTGCAATCGCATTATTAATCTCGGCGGCATTTCAATGGTGTTCAGGGCGATGGAAGAGACTGGGGCGACCTCGATTGATGTGGTGCGCGCCGCGTCAGCGGCCATCGAGATTTTTAGTATCCAAGCGATGATGGATGCTATCGATGCGCAAGATAATCACATCCCGGCTTCAGCCCAGTGCGAGCTACATCTTGAGACTCGGCGACTCCTTGACCGGGCGACGCGTTGGTTCCTTCAGACCCGCGGAAGTTCAATTGATGTAGCTGAGCAGATCGCGAGGTTCGCACCAATTGTGCGCGACTACGCCGACAAGGTGCCTGGAGCCCTGCGGGGAAGTGAAGCCGAGCGCTGGTCTGATCTGAGTAAGCGATTTATGGCCGCTGGTGCGCCCGCAAACCTCGCCGAGACGGCCGCCGGGGTCATTGACACTTTCTCGCTACTTGATATTCGCGAGATTGCCGGGCGCTCAGGTGAAGATGTTGCGAGTGTGCTTCCGCTTTATTTCACTATCTCCGAGCGTTATGACGTTGACCAGCTTCTGCTGCGCATTACGGCTCTGCCGCGTGGGGATAGATGGGCGGCGCTAGCTAGGCAAGCACTGCGAAGTGATCTGTACGGTGTTATTGCAGCATTGACCGCCCGAGTTATCCGGTCGACGAATCCGGCGATGGATCCGCTGGCGCGGATTGAAGCATGGGAGGGCGCGCACCAAGCGGGCCTTGGCCGAGCCCGCTCCACCTTGGAGGAGATCTCAGGGCAAGAGGACACCGACCTTGCAACTTTGTCGGTAGCCCTTCGGGTGCTGCGCAACTTGGTTGCCCAAGGTGGTACTTCGAATGCGGATCGGTCCGCAGACTCGTAACCCGAAAGGGGCTGATCCGACAGCTCCGAAGCGGCTGTTACTCGGTGCCCTCGAAGCAACTCCACTTTTGGGCGCATGCTCCACCGGTCTGCGGAGTTACTGTGGTTTCACCGAGTCCAGTGGCACCTGGCCGCACCCAGCGGGTGGTTAGGAGTAGGCGGTCCATTGCCGCCGCACAGAAGCCCATGCACTCAATCTGGTTTCGGCATTTCGGGCAAAATTCGATGGATAAATGAAGGTTTCGGCGTGAATTGCCTGCGATTCGCAGTTGCAAGTACGGTCCGATGACCCGTTAGCGCAATTGGCTAGGGTGATTGTCATGATCCTGCCCCCACTGGTCGAGCCCGCCGCCGAGTTAACAGTTGACGAAGTACGGCGCTATAGCCGCCACTTGATCATCCCCGATGTA
>JBIIOU010000086.1:0-8382 GCA_044336815.1 Candidatus Nanopelagicales bacterium
AATTCGCGTGACACCGGTGCCGCCTGAAATCGCATACTCCTGAACACCAAAAGTGCCGAACACTAGGTCACCTACTTTGAACCTAGGGTGGTTGGAGGTGACAACTTCGCCAACGGCACCGGCGCGCATCACCTCATCAATTGCCACCGGTGGCAGGTACGAGGGGCGGTCATCGAGCCACCCACGCATCGCTGGGTCCAAGGAGATCATGGTGATGCGAACAAGGAACTCGCCGGGGCCCGGCTCTGGAATGGCATGGGATTCAATTCGCCAGTCCGCAGCCACCGTTAGGCCGACTGGCCTGCGAGCCAAGTGAACTGCGGTATTAATTGCTGGGCCAGTGGTCTTTGCGCCAATGCCTTCTGAAATTGCCATACTTCACCTTTTCACATCGCTGCCGAATTGGCATCCGAATGGCTGGTGGTGGCCTAGATTCTGTTCCTATGAGTAAACCAATTAGCCAGACCCCGTCGGTAACGTTGCCAAAAGCACTTTTTGGAATAAACGCCTTAGTGGCTTGGTGCGGGGTGTTGCTCTCGTTCACCCTGAACGCCAGCGGCTACTACCCACCTGACACGAGTACCCCAACGCTTTTCGGCGATAACCCGGTGGGTATTGACGGTTTGGTGGGGCGGCTACTTGACTGGATTACCTACTTCACAATTCTCAGTAATGTCATCGTGGCGATCGTGATGACTTTGCTGTTTTTACGTCCTGACCGCGATAGCAAATTAATGCGGGTGCTCCGCCTTGATACCTTGTTAATGATCATCATCACCGGAGTGATTTACAACCTTTTACTTGGGCCTGGAGTCTCGCATCAGGGCTGGGATTTCTTCTCCAATGGGCTCCAGCATGTGGTCACCCCAATTCTGACCGTGCTGGTTTGGCTCATCGTTGGCCCGCGCCGGTGGATTAACATGAAGGTTATTGCCCTGTCATTGATCATCCCCATTCTTTGGGCGGCGTTCGCCCTTGTTCGTGGCGCAGTCATTGGGGCGTATCCGTATTCATTCCTAGATGTCGCAACCAAGGGACTATCAAGTGTGCTGGCATTTATTGGCGTGATTTTGATTGTCGCGCTCATCTTGGCGCTGGTACTAATGGGCATCGATGCGGTGATCTCGGCGTTGTCTCGGCGGGCAAAACGCAGCTGAAGTCGTCCACCTAAGATGTTGGCTGGCTCACTGACGACAAACGGGTAAGGGAGGCCAGCGCGAATGGGCGCATTGCTCGCGTTGGCATCAAGTGTCACTTGGGGTGTTGCTGATTTCATGGGGGGCCTTGCGGCTAGGCGGGCGGGCCCGGTGCATGTGCTCGCGGTGTCATACCCGGCCGGGGCCATTGTCCTGACATTTTTTGCCCTGTTCCTAATCCCCGGTGAATTTTCAACCGGAGTGGTGATCTGGGGTGGTGTCGCCGGCTGCGTCGGTGCCCTAGCTATCGGTCTGTTGTATCTGGCACTATCGCGCGGCCCGATGGGCATTGTGTCGCCGATCACGGCGGTGATGGCTGGTGCAGTGCCAGTTTTTGTTGGACTCATGCGTGGGGAGTCACTCTCCGCTTTCGCTTTATTCGGTATTGCTTGCGCAGGGGTAGCCGTAGTCCTGGTCAGCCGCGAGACTGGCGAAAAAACCAAGGTGTCTATGTCGACGATTGGGTTAGCGATAGCCAGCGGTGTAGCGATCGGGATTTACCTTTCTGCAATTGGCTCGGCCCCGGTTGACTCTGGCGTATGGGCGGCAACCTTTGGACGCTGGGTATCGACGGTAGTTCTGCTTGCCGTACTACTGATATTCGCTCGCCCATTTGTTAGTAAGGGGTTCCCTTGGGTTCTGGTGATCGCATCAGGTGTTTTGGACGCTCTTGCTAACGGAGTGTTTCAGTTGGCTTCCCAAAATGGTCAACTTTCGGTGGTGGCCGTCATGGGCTCGCTCTATCCGGTATCGACGGTGATATTGGCATGGGTGTTAATCAAGGAGCGCCTGAATAAAATCCAATTGGTCGGGGTGGGTCTAGCGGTCTTTGCTGCCGCAACCTTGTCATTTAGTTCATGATTTGTTAACTGCGATGAGAGGGCCAAGATGATTACCGCCGAAAGGCATGGCAATGTGAGCGTGCTTCGCATGGACTACGCGAAAGTAAATGTCGTCGATCTGGAGTTCATGACTGCAATCGTTGAGCAGTTTCGCGCCGCTCCGGTAACCGATGCAATTGTGCTAACCGGTAACGGTAGGGCGTTTTCGGCCGGAGTGAATTTGAAGCGTTTAATGGAGGACGATCTCAGTTACACCTCAGAATTCTTAGACATGCTTTCTGGAGCAATTTTGGAAGTGTTTCTTCACCCACGCCCGGTAATCGCTGCGATTGACGGGCACGCGATCGCGGGTGGTTTCATTCTCGCGTCGGCCTGCGATCTGCGATTGATGTCGGCGGGCCTGACCGGTATGACCGAGCTCAAAGTCGGAGTACCGCTTCCGTCAATCCTCCGTGAAATTGCTCGCCACAGTCTTGGTCACTACACCCAATCTTTAGTTTTAAGCGGTGATCTAATCAATGCGCAGCGCGCCTATGAAATTGGCTTTGTCGATGCGGTAGTCGAGCCGGAGAAATTACTTGATGAAGCGATCGCTCGTGCGGCTTTGCTGGCTGCCGTCCCGACTGCCACCTATGCACTAACCAAGCGGACCTTGAAGTTCGAGGCGGTGCAACGCATGGAAGTTGCGGAGCCTGAATTCGGTGAAGAAATCCGCGCAACCTGGCACGATCCCGAAATCAGGGCCGTTATTGCTGAGTACTTGGAATCAATCACTCGGAAGTGACGGCTGTGCCGAAGGCCTAGCCTTAAGAGCGATGCGGATCAAAGGTAACTGCATTGGCACTCTTGCCCATGCGGCAATTTTGTGGGGGGTGCTAGCGCGTGAAGAATTTTGAACTGTGATCGCGTACTGCCAGTTGCCAGCCCACACACCGACTAGCAGCGCGGCTGAGGCAACTGGTGCCCAGCGCGCCCGCGTGAGTAAGCCAACCCCGCAAGCGATCTCGGCAACTCCGCTGGCGTAGTTGATGGCGCGGTGCGCGGGCAGGGCTTTTGGTAGCAAAGGCTCAAAGACCGATGGTTTGATCAGATGGATCATGCCGCTTGCGAGGAATGAGCTGGCCAGAATCCTGGTACCAATTGACGATTGCGTGGTCATGGCCCAATTGTCTCGCGTTTTTGGGTAGGTGCATTGACTTAGGTGGGCCGACTTGAATAACCGAAGGAAAAGTGGCCTGCCATTGGGGCAGGCCACCGTCCTTAGGATTTAGAGATTACGCGAGAAAATTGCGTCAATCTCAGCTTGGTCTGCCGGGGTTAGTGCGCGGGCGCGCTGCCGGTCCCATTCCCGATGGATTTGCCGGCGGTTTGCGTCCTCACGGCTAAGGGACTCACGGTCAAACATTGATGCGAAAATGCTCGCGAAGGGCTTCACGGAGGGTAACTCCTAATTCATTGTGTTGGTGCGGTTGACCTGGGGTTTTCCAGGTATACCGTGGTCGGTGGGCGGGTGTGCCCGATGACCAACACAAGTGTCCCGCACATTTCGCCCCCCTTGAACGAAAAAAGGGGGTTTGTGCGCGAATTCACAAACTGTTCACGTATATCGTGAGGACGGGTGGGACAGGTCACAATTTCGCCGCTTCTTGGTGGCATGTGCGACGATCCACCCTTAGGTCTTAACTGTTGACTCTTGCTCAGGAGGTACTAGTGGGAACGCGGATCACCTACTCGCCAAAGGTGTTCATTCCGCTCACCATGCTGTGTCGTGATCGCTGCGGCTATTGCACCTTTGCCCAGTCTCCGGCGCATTTGCCGGCGCCCTACCTAAGCCCCGCTGAAGTACTAGCCATTGCCCGCCAAGGCGCAGAGGCGGGCTGCCATGAGGCCCTATTCACCTTAGGTGAGCTGCCCGAGGATAGGTACCCGGTGGCCCAGCAATGGCTCACCGAGGCCGGGTATGCGACCACCGTGGAATATGTGGCGGCAATGTGCCAAATGGTGCTGGATGAAACCGGACTGTTGCCGCATGCAAACGCCGGGGCCCTGAGCCTTGATGACCTCGCACTGCTGCGCCGGGTGGCTCCGAGTCAGGGCATGATGATCGAGTCTTTGCGTCCAGATCTGGCGGCCCATCGCGGGGCACCTGATAAAACACCAGAGCGTCGACTTGCCACCTTGCAGTTTGCGGGGGAGTTGGCGATCCCTTTCACCACGGGCATTCTTATTGGTATTGGCGAGAGCCGTGACGACCGCATCGAGGCGCTTGAGGCGATCGCAGCTGCGCACCAACGTTATGGACATGTCCAGGAAGTCATAATCCAGAACTTTGTGCCCAAGCCTGGCACTTTGATGCGCGATCACCCAGCGTGCTCGATAGAGGACCTCATCGATGCGATAGCACTGGCCCGCATGATTCTGCCTGCCGATGTGCACCTACAGGCGCCGCCGAACTTAGTTGATGATCCAGCGGTGTTAATCGAAGCCGGTATCGATGACTTCGGTGGGATATCGCCGGTGACGGCCGATCATGTCAATCCCGAGAAGCCATGGCCGAGTATCGAGTCGCTGCGTGCGGTAGTTGAATCGCGTGGGCTCGCGCTCGTGCCACGGCTAACGATTTATCCGGAGTTTGTGCTCGACCCCGGGCGCTGGCTCGACGAGAACGTTCGGTTTGCGGTTCTCGATAGAAGTGACGCCGAGGGCTTTGGTCGCGATGACCCGGGAGCCACTTTCCCTGAGCGGCATGAAGCTGCCGCGAACGTGGGTACCGGAGCTGAAGTCGTGCAAATCGGCCGGCGGTCTTCGGCTTGGTATTCAGGCGCCGACCGATCACCCATGTCGCTAATTGGCAGTTCGACAGCGCAGCCGGCAATCAAAGGTGCAGTTCGTGAGGTTTTAGCTGGCGCCGAAGTTGGACAAGAACTTGATGTGGCCGAGATCACCACTTTATTTACCGCGCGCGGTGCCGAAGTTACTGCGATCGCAGCCTTCGCTGATGGCCTGCGGGCAAAAGTAAATGGTGATGAGGTTACGTTCGTCCACAACCGCAATATCAACTACACGAATGTCTGTACTTTTAAGTGCACCTTCTGTGGTTTCTCTAAAGGGCCGATGTCCTTGAATTTACGCGGGGCACCTTATCTGTTGACCAATGAGCAAATTGCCGACCGAGTGCGCGAGGCTGCGGCCCTCGGGGCCACCGAAGTTTGCCTTCAAGGTGGGATTCATCCCGATTTTGACGGCAACTACTACGTCGAGGTCTGCCGTACCGTAAAAGCCGCTGTCCCTGACATGCACATTCACGGATTCACGGCCCTAGAAGTTACCGAAGGGGCACGCCGATTGGGTGAGCCACTGCGTGAGTACCTGCTTCGTATGAAGGAAGCTGGATTGAGTTCCCTTCCGGGTACCGCGGCCGAGATCTTGGATGATGAGATCCGTGCAATCTTGTGCCCCGACAAAGTCAACACCGAACAGTGGCTCGAGTGCCATGAGATTGCCCACGAAATTGGGTTGCGCTCGAATGTGACGATAATGTTTGGCAGTGTTGAGCAACCGGTGAACTGGGCTCGGCACATCGTGCGTACTCGAGATTTACAAAAGCGCACCGGTGGGTTCACCGAGTTTGTTCCGCTACCTTTCGTCCATATGGCCTCACCTATTTACTTAAAGCGGCGGGCTCGGCGTGGTCCGACTTGGCGCGAGACGGTGCTCATGCATGCGGTCGGGCGTATTGCATACCACGGCCAGATCAGTAACATTCAAGCGTCGTGGGTCAAATTGGGTGTTGATGGTGCGCGTCAATTGCTGCAGGCGGGAGTTAACGACCTTGGTGGCACTTTGATGGATGAAAATATTTCCCGTGCCGCTGGGGCTACCCATGGCCAGGGTTTGACGCCGGCCGATTTCCAAGCCGTCTGCGATCCGATTGGCCGCACTGCCCGCGAGCGAACCACTTTCTATGGTGTAAGTCCCAGTAACGAAGGCGTGTTGTCAGTATGAAAGTTAGGTCGCTGGTTACTACTACCCAGGAGACCTGCAGTGAAGCGGGCGCAGCGGTAAATCCACCGACGATAATCGTGATTGCCGCCGCGGTGGTGCAAAACCCACTCGCTGGTAAAGGCAAAGTCGATGATTTAGCCGAACTCGAAGAACTTGGCCGCGAATCCACTGAGTTATTGGTGAAGCAGGCCCTTCGTGCGTTAGCGGCAATGGGTTTACAACCAGATGCAGTTCGCGGCTACGGCAAGGGTGCGATTGTTGGTGTTGATGGTGATCGCGAACACACCGCGGCAGTTCTGCACCCGCGTTTTGGGGCGCCGGTTCGGGCAGCAATCGGTGGTGGCGCTGACATCATCCCCGGCACCAAGAAGGTCGGCGGTCCGGGTGCACAGATCACCATGCCGATAGGTAACAAAGATGACCGTTGGGTCTTCGATGACATGGATTCGATTGATCTGTCGATACCCGACGCCCCACATGCAGATGAAATGGTCATTGCCTTGGTGCTTAGCACCGGTGGTCGACCGAATGCCCGCGTGAAGAAACCTACTTAAGGAGCCCGATGTTCAAGGCGATGATCATGTTGACCCGGCGCGATGACCTAACTCACGAACAGTTTGCGCAGTGGTGGCTCCAAGAGCACGCGCCCATGGCACGTGAACTTCCCAATGTTCGTCGCATACTCTTTAATCTCGTGGAGCAAAACCCTGATGCGCCCTGTGATGGGATAACCGAACTATGGTTCGACTCCCGTGTAGATTTCGATGCAGCCTACGCAACCGAGATCGGCAAAAAGGTAGCGGCCGACTCCTTGGCGCATCTGACTTCGCGCGTGCGGTTATTTGTTGACGAGCAATCGGTGGCCTGAAGAAGTAATGAATGCGGCCCGGGAAAGTGAGTGGTCCGATGCCTAAGCGCTCGTATCTCGGCACCCCGGCAACGGCGCCAGGTCCGGCCGGTCCGCAGATGCTAAAAGCGTTCGGGCAAATTCGCAAGAACCCCTTGATGTATCTAAATAGTGTGTGGCAAGAGTATGGCGATGTCGTGCAATTTCCGATACCACGCCCGCCTACTTACCTAGTGGTAGATCCTTCGGGGGTTGAGCGTGTGCTCTTGGGCAGTGCTCGCTACTACGGTAAGTCAACAATCCAGTACCGAGCTTTATCGCTGGTAACCGGGGAGGGTTTGTTGACCGCTGATACCGAGGCGTGGCGGCGCCAGCGGCCGATGGTGCAGCCGGCGTTTCATCACGAGAGCCTTGCGGAGATAGCCGCTCATATTGCGGTCGCAATCGATCGGATAGCCGATGATTGGCGTCGGGTAGGTTCTGGCACGGTAATCGATGTTGATGCGGCGATGATGCACGGCGCTTTGGAGGTTGTGGGCCATGCATTATTCGGAACTGACCTAAGTCGAGACGCTGAGCAATTGGCCAATGCAACATTAAGTGCATTAGACGTTGTCATCGCTCGAGCTCGGGTTCCCATTTCGCCGCCGGATTGGGTTCCGACACCGGCCAATCGAATCTTGCGACGGGCTAACGGTCAACTAGATGCTGCGGTGCACGCGATGCTCCAAGAGCGACGTGCTGAAAACCGTAATTCACCGTCCGACATGCTCGATATCTTGCTTTCAGTCCGAGATGATGACGGTGTTGGCCTTTCCGAACTTGAGATTCGCAATCAGATGGTCACGTTCATTGTTGCAGGGCACGAGACCGTGGCCAGCGCCTTGACTTGGGCGTGGGGTTTACTCGCGGCTAACCCGAAATGGCAAAAACGAATGCAGGCCGAAATCGATGAGGTAGTTGGAAGACGGCGCGTTACGTTTGCCGATTATGCGAATTTGCCGATCACGCGAGCCATTTTTGACGAGGTTTTGCGCCTTTATCCACCCGCATGGTTGATTACCCGAAAAGCACTTGTTGACGACTTGCTCGGTGGCTGCGAGATCCCGGCCGGCGCGCTCATCATCTTGAGTCCATATTTATTGCATCGGCATCCAGATATCTGGGAGCAGCCAAATGATTTCGATCCAGATAGATTCCTTGGCGGTAAAGTCAATCGGACTGCTTTCATTCCATTCGGTTACGGCCCACGGCTTTGTGTTGGCCGTGATTTCGCTTATCTTGAAGGAGTTTTAATGTTGGCCGGCTTGGGCGGGCGATTCGAGGTCGAGTTTGCGGGCGGTGCCCAACTACCCGCTGGTAACCCGTTGGTAACGATAAGGCCACCCGCGGGTATGCCGTTGGTGGTTCGCGAGCGAGCAGGCTCAGTCAGCTAGTAGCCGGAGCAAGTCTTGATGCAGTAGGCCATTGGACGCAACCGCAGATTCGCCCC
>JBIIOU010000087.1:0-8324 GCA_044336815.1 Candidatus Nanopelagicales bacterium
TTGAGAATAAGAGGCGCTCGTGGCACCGGCGAATTTCGAGCTGGGCACAGCGAGTTAATGGCGGCCTAGGCGGTGCCGTTTGCGGGCGAACGCTCTACTACGACGGCGGTCTTGAAAGGTGGGGGATCCGCTCCTAAAATTTTTTGGCTGAGGGTGCCACCCCCATTACTTCTAAGTGAATTTACTCAGGTCTGGGTATCCGGTAATTTCCCAGCCACCATCGACAACCAAACTGGTGCCGGTGATGTAGCGGGCGGCGTCACTTGCCAAGAATAAAGTTGGTTCTGCAACATCGGCAGGGAGCCCAGCCCTTCCTAGTGGAATTCGGGTCATCCACACTTCCATTAAGGGCAGGTTCGTTATCCGTCGCTGGGTAAGTGGTGTGTCGATTAGCCCCGGAAGAACGGCGTTTACTCGGATGCCATATTTCGCCAGCTCAAGAGCAGAACTCTTAGTGAACATTTCGACCCCGGCTTTGGCTGAGGCATAGCCGCTACCGGTGTGCATAGGTACATGCGCGTTCAGCGACGCAATATTGACAATGACGCCGCCATCTGTGTTGTCTTTCATCGCTCTGGCTTCGTGCTTAGTGCTGAGAAATACGCCCTTTAGCACTGTATCGACGGTGAAATCCCATGCCGACTCCTCAAGATCAATGATTGGTGCACCACGTGATACTCCAGCGTTGTTAACGGCGATATCGAGGCGGCCGAACTTACTCATTGCGAGGGAGATGGCATCTTCAACGTTGTTTTCTAGCGTGACATTCACGATGGCCGGGGTGAATTTCTCTCCGAATTCAGCCTGGACGGTTACTAAGTTCTCCTCGGAGATATCGCCCCCGACAACGGTGGCCCCTTCGCCGAGGAATTGGCGGGCTATTTCCTTACCAATGCCTGAGGCGGCACCGGTAACAAAAACTATTTTCTCTGAAAACCGACCTGCATTCATCTATTCCTCCAGCTGACTCAATACAAGGGACTCAATACAACGGAATCAAGATCTCATTAATAGCTTTATTCGTCATCGCCACCGACAGCGTACGGGTCGCCAACTGATAAAGATGACATCATTTCTTGGTAGCGATCATCTTTTGAAGTATGCGCGACGATCACTGAAACACCTTGCTGCGAAATTGATTTAATTACCGCAGCTCGGAATTCTTCAACACTATTGGTGGAGGATGCGTGGCAGCCTATTGCTTGCGCGATGGCAGCATAATCAAAATCCTTGAATTCAGAAGCGATAATTCTGTTCTTTTGCCCGTGGTAGACCCATCCCAAGATGGTGTTGTCGAGTACCGCAACCGTCATCGTTAGACCGAGCTCGACGGCTGTTACTAACCCATGCAGGGTCATCGCCATGCCGCCGTCGCCGCAAACAGCTACGGCTGAACGGCCAGGGAAGTTGTACGCCGCCGATGCTGCAGCCGGGACCGCATAGCCCATTCCGCCACCCCCATTGGGCTGCAGGACAGTGCCACCTCGCTTGGATTGAAAATCACGCAGCATGTAGAGCCGATTTTCACCCGCATCGCAGGTTATTACAGTGTCGGCGGGTAGCTCCTCAGAAAGCACGCGCACTGCATCACGGGCGCTAAAGTTGCCTGGTGAGGAACTGAAGTCGCGGTTGAAGTAACCGTGGGCGGCCCGCAATTTCGCGACTCGTTCTATTGCTGAGTTAGCTGTGGGTTCGACTAGTTGTACAAGCCGTGGAAGTGCATCGGCCAGATCGCCATTCACCGGAAGATCAATTGGTTGTGTCCATGAAAGGTTCAGCGGGTCAATATCTATTTGGATCAACGTTTGGTTAATTGGGTTGATCATGGCGGGGTTGTAATTGGCCGAATCGGATGTTCCCAGCTTGGTGCCGAGGGCAATTATCAGATCTGCACCGCCCACAGCCGCAATCGCCGATTCATGTCCAAATGGGCCCATTAACCCAAGTGCGAGTGGGTGGTCCTCCGGGAAGGTCCCTTTGCCGGCGGGGGTAGTTACTACTGGTAGTTGCGCGCGCTCGGCGAAATCAAAAAGTGCATCCTCTGCGCCGGCGACCCGAATCCCGTTACCGGCGATTATTAGCGGGCTCTTCGCGGCCGCAAGTAATTCAGCAACCCGAACGAGATCCTCCTGGGGAGCTTTCACTTTCGGGGCACCGGCATATGACCTATCAAGATATGCGGGAGGTTCTTTTGTAAGGTCCATTGTTCCGTACACCGAGCGGCTCGTGAAAATTACTGCGACCGGCCCCTGTTCACCCGTAGTGGCGTGCTTAATGGCGAGCTGTGTCATTTGAAGCGCCTGAGTTGCGTCAGTCGCAACGAAAGTCCTTTTGGTTATTGCGCGCATTGCAGCAGGCAGATCGTAGGCCCCGTACCCACCGAATCCGCCTTGATAGGGGCCAAGGTGCGCGAAGGATCCATGGTCGGTTGCATCAATGAGAATCACCATCGGAGAGCAGCCAAGGTGCGCCTCCATGATCCCGATACCGGCATTGCCGAGCACCCAGGCGCCTTGACCCATGACCACTGCTGGCTTTCCCGTTAGTCGCCCATGGGCTTCGGCCATCACCGTGCCAAGTGACTCCTCGCGGACTAAAACTGTCCGGACTTTGTCCTGGTGGGCTCGCAGGCCGTCAAAGATTTGCATGGTGTAGCCACCTGGCATGCCGTAAACGACAGGGTCGTCCATTCGAGCGATCACTGCCGCGACAGCCTGAGCACCGGTCATCGCCGGTGCTGGATTACGGGAGATATCTGTCATTGGAGATTCTCGCTTTCAGTCAGGGAATACCACCGTAACAACTATCGACCATCCTGAAAAGGTTCATAATAGTGAGAACAATTTCAGCGATATGGAAGATTGATGGAGTTGCTTATGATCGACAGGAGTACCACACCGACCTAGCCGGGATAAGCGCCCCCATATTGGAGGCCGGGCACGTAGCCGCGAGCTTGACCATTGCAGTTCCCGCAGAGCGGTTTGCTAGAAATCGAGATAACCTGCGTACTCAATTAATTGCCATTGCGCAGAGTTAACTAAGCGGATTTTAATCTAGAAATCGCCACTTTCGATTTCGCCGGCAGCGTTAAGCGCCGACAACTCGTTGTAGGTGATTGCATTTTGCACAATGGCCGCACGTTCTTCCGCTGAGGTCTCGCGCCTAATCTTTGCGGGGACACCAGCTACTAGTGAGTTGGGTGGAATATTGGATCCCTCCAAAATAACAGCCCCGGCTGCAATCAAAGATCCAGATCCAATGTAGGCGCCGTTCAACACGATGGCTCCCATACCGATTAGGACGTCGTTTTCAATGGTGCAGCCGTGCAGAATCGCACGGTGTCCTACCGAAACATTCTCGCCGACTTTCACGGGAAAACCAGGATCCGCATGTAACACGCATCCATCTTGGATGTTTGTTCCACGGGCAATTGTGATTCGATCACTGTCGGCTCTAAGCACACACCCGTAGTAGATTCCGCAGTCGTCAGCTAATTCGACTGCGCCGACGAGCACGACATTTGCTGCCACCCACGTCGACTGTGCAACAACTGGCGCCTGCCCATTGATGGAAATAACTGGCATCGGTCGACCCTAAAAGTCGGTGTCTTGAGAGCCTTTGAGCCCTAGGTGGGCTCGCGCCTCTGCCGGGGTGGCTGGTACCCGATCGAATAGGTCTGCCAGTGCCACAGCTTTTTCGACCAGCTCGACGTTTGACTTCGCGTTCTCACTGCGACGGACCCGAAGGTTGTCCTCGAGGCCAACTCGGATGTTCCCTCCAAGCATCATGCTGAGGGCCGCCAGCTGGAACTCACCCGGATAACCAACCCCGGCGGCAGACCAAGTAAAGGAATCAACCCCGAAAATTCTCTCGGCGGTACGTAACATGTGAATGAGTTGATCTGGATCAACCATGTTCGCGCCCAAAACGCCAAGTACGAATTGGATGTTGAAAGGAGGCGAAAGTACACCCTCTTTGACGAGTTGGCGTAAATTAAATAAGTGTCCGACGTCGTAAATTTCGATTTCTGGGCGCGTACCAGCTGCGTCCATCAGACCAGCTAGATAGGTGACATCGGCAAAGGTATTCTTGAAAATGTAATCGCGAGTGCCCTCTAGATACTCAAGCTCCCACGGCTGAAAGTCAAGATCACGCTGCGCGATGGTGAACAATCCAAAGTTAAAACTACCAACATTCAAGGTAGCCATCTCTGGCCGGAATCTTGGCACAATTGCGGCCCGCTCAATGATGGTCATGTGCCGCCCGCCACCTGTGGTGGGCTGCAGTACGGCGTCCGTGCGTTCCTTGAGTTGTGTTAACACGCGATCGAATAGCTCAAGATCAGCGACCGGGCGGCCAGTTGACTCCTCACGCACGTGAATATGCAGCACAGATGCGCCAGCCTCGGCGGCGGCTACACCGTCTTCGACGATCTGCTCAACAGTAATTGGGATGGCGGAACTTTGAGCCGGCACAGTCATGCCACCGGTAACAGCACAAGTGATGATTACTTTGTCATCCATCATTTTTACCTCTCTATTGCTTGAGCAGTGATCGGAGATCGATCAGGTTATTTGGCCCTGGCTGGCGTTCTTGCCGTTCACATTCTCGAACAATGTCAACAATCCCTTGGTTCAGCGGAGCAGGGAGCCCAACCTTCTTGGCTTGGGACACCACCCCCCCATTAATAACATCAATTTCAGTTCGCGCCTGTCGCTCTAGATCTTGCAGCATGGAAGCTTTGGTGGGGCCCAGACGCAACATAAGTTCATTGAGCGCCTCAAGGGCTATCTGTCGATCGCCCGGGTTGGTAATAACTAGGCGTTCAGGATGGACACCTGCGACATCATCGAGCACCACCCCGGATGCCATTGCCACGGCGTATCCCTCGGCCCAGACCGCTAAAGCCAGATCAACACCACCAGGTTGCGCTACCACATCAGAGTAGACCATTCCGGCAACGGCCCCGAGCCCAGAGAAAGTGCTGTTCAATAACAATTTAGACCAAACCTGCCCGAAAATGCTTTCAGAGATTCGAACCTCACCTGCATTGGCGAGAGTCTCGCCTAGTTTAATGAGGCGTGGGCTAATTGAGCCATCAATTTCCCCGATTACAAATGGTGCCGTAGTTGTTTTAGCGACATGACCAACGCCTAGATTTGTTGCCCCCCACTCGACGATCCCAATCAGTAGGCGCTCGGGCCCTACCACTGATTCGACGCGCTGCTGAACCAAGCCATTCCCGAATGAAACATATGTATCTACTAGATCCATTTCAACTAATGGCGTGAGGGCCGCCTCGATGAATGGAGCTTTTAGCATGGTGAAGGCGAAGTCGAATCGCCCAATCAAATCGGTCGCCTCAGAAACAGCATCAATGACAACCACCGATGTGGTGCCGCCTTCATCGATCGCCAAGCCAGGACTATTCAACCTGAGGGCGTGCTCTCGATTTGCATCTAACACGGTTACCTGTTGCCCCGCGCGCACTAATTGCGCAGCGGTTACCCCGCCGATAGCTCCCGCCCCAACGATAAGTACTCGTGCGCCCATGTTTTGCAGGTCTCCTAGTTAATCAGACTATGAATGTGAGTTTATTTGAGGAAGAGTGGTCACTGGATGGAGCGATTGTAGACGGGCAACCACACGTAGTGCCGATACGCAATGAATGCCCGAGCACCACTTGCTGCGAATTACCTCCGACCCCGTTCAATCTCCTGATCAGCAAGTCGACGGCGCTGACTGCCATCCTTCGCCGTGGTTGGGAAATGGTTGTTAAGTCAATAAGTGGAGCGATGCCGGGTAAGAGTCCGTCGAAACCGGTAACTGCCACATCTTCGGGAACTCTCAACCCGTGAGCGCGCAATCCGCTGAGAACACCAAGGGCAATTGCGTCACTTCCGCAAATTATTGCTTGCGGTACTTGGCCGTCTGCAAGTAGTTCTTGAACAGCTCGCAGCCCACCTTCTTCACTTAAGTAGGTTCGCACCCTCCTGTTGTTGGTTGGAGGTATGCCGCTCAGAAATGCAGTTGCAGCGAACGCATCTTCACGTGCTGCAGAGGCACTCGAGTTTCGCGGTCCGGTGATGGTGGCGATTTTGGTGTAACCATGTAATAGGACGTGCTCCATTATTGATGTCGCAGCCGCCTTGTCATCTATGCCAACGAAGTCGGCCTCAACGTGCTCGATTCTGCGTGAAAGTTGAACGAAAGGGGTCTGTGCGCGCCGCAGTGCCCGAATAACATCTCCGTCATCAGGGTGGAGTACGGCAAGTACCACCCCGTCCACTCGCCGCTCGATCATGGTTTCGATGGTGGTAGCGAGAACTTGAGAGTCTTCTTGTGTATGTGCAAGAAACACTTCATAACCGTGGGAGCGAGCTGCGTCAATTACCCCGGCCGCCACTTCGGTGTAAAAGGGGTTTGCAATGTCGGTAACAACCAAACCGAGCACTCGAGTCTTTTGCCGTATCTTCTGTGAAATCCGGGCAGGAGGGGTGTGCCCCATGGATTCAGCAAGTTCGAGGATTCGGAGTCGTACTTCCTCAGATACTCCGAGCCGGCCATTAAAGGCATAGGAGACGGTCGCCGGCGAAACCCCGGCAGCGCGCGCAACGGCAGCAGCCGAGACCCTGCGGTTTGCGATCATTTGCACCTGCTTATTTCATCGGCTGAGGGGTTACCCACCGCAAGAATGCTCTTGGTTTGGTAACCCGACTGCTCTTGGTTTGGTAAGGCGTGACGGTAGATCCACAGAAAACATTAAGCAACATTAAGTTGTAATCTTCCAGAACGCTTGAAACTCTGCAAGTGGGGAACAATACGGCAATTCGGACGCTGCGATTGCCGAACTTGTGGCCTCGGATAGGTTGCTCTGGTGGCCAAACCATCCGCGTTAGTCATTGGAGCGACCGGCATAACCGGGTATAACACCGCGAGAGCATTGGTTGAGGATGGATGGACCGTATACGGGCTGTCCCGTAACCCTGCTGCTCAGATCCCCGGGGTTACCCACCTATATGCGGACATTTTGGATCCGGAGTCACTGAAGCTGGCTCTAGCCGGCGTCGAAATTTCGCATGTGTTTTTCGCGACTTGGTCCAGGCAAGCCACCGAGTCCGCTAATTGTGAGGTAAACGGCGCAATGCTTGGAAATGTGCTGGAGGTAGTTGGCAGCGCTGGAAATCTTGAGCACGTAGCTCTGGTAACGGGATTGAAGCACTACCTCGGCCCCTTTGAAGCATATGCAACCACTCCCGTTGAAACCCCATTTCGTGAATCCCAAGCTCGGATGCCAACACAGAACTTTTATTACGACCAAGAGGATCTACTTTTTGCTGCCGCGGAGCGATATGGATTCACTTGGTCGGTGCACAGGGCCAGCACGATCATTGGTTGGGCCATCGGCAACGCGATGAATATGGGCGTAACCCTGGCGGTGTACGCAAGCATTTGTCGAGCGACGAAACGACCGTTTGTCTTCCCTGGATCACCGAATCAATGGGACGGCATCGTTGACGTCGTCGACGCCCGACTACTGGGCAACCACCTGCGTTGGGCAGCAACAGCACCGATGGCAAGGAATCAGGCATTCAATGTTAGTAACGGCGACGTTTTTCGTTGGCGCCAAATGTGGCCTAAAGTCGCTGCAAGTTTTGATCTTGAGGTTCCGGAGTACACGGGGCATCCGACTCCACTTGTTGACCAAATGGTGGACGCTAATGCTGAATGGCGATCAATAGTAGAAGTGAACAATTTGGTGAACTATGAGGCGACTCATTTAGCGTCCTGGTGGCACACTGACGCCGATCTCGGTCGCCAGTTAGAAACCTTTGCCGATATGTCAAAAAGCCGCGAATGTGGATTTCTGGAATATCAGTCCTCCGAGAAATCTTTCTCGGATCTTTTCGCCCAATTGCGGGAAGCCAGAATAATTCCGTAACAGTCGTGACGCAAAATGCAAAAGCGAATAAATTGAGAACGCCTAACCAATAGCTCAAAATCAGTTACCCTCATGTCTTCGGCCTCGACAAAATTGAAGGAGATTTCATGCAAAACACTGTTGTCATAGCAGGCGCGACAGGCGTTGTCGGAAATGCTGCCCTTGATCATTACCTCGAAGCCGGCTGGAATGTAATTGCACTTTCTAGGCGTGTGCCACAGACAAGTTCGACGAGACAATTTCAACATATTGCAGTCGACCTCCGGGATAAGGCTGCGTGCCAGAAGGCACTAGGTGGGTTGCGTGACGTCACGCAGTTGATATATGCGGCCTTATTTGAACTGCCTGGGTTGGTCCCAGGTTGGAGCGAAAAAGAACAAAT